>JACRBX010000065.1 GCA_016219225.1 Deltaproteobacteria bacterium | reverse complement strand
GGCACCGATAGAAAGCACCGGCATGGTCAATTTTCGGCTAATATGGGCGGTCACTTCCGGGGGTACGGCCTCCACTAAAAGCATCTTGGCCCCGGCCTTTTCCACCGCCAGGGCATCTTCCACCACCATCTTGGCACTTTCGGCGGTCCGGCCCTGAGCCTTGTGGCCGCCTAATTGACCCGAACTCTGGGGGGTCAGTCCGATATGGCCGATAACCAAAATGCCGGCATCGGTAATGGCCTCAATCTGCCTGGTTACCCGCAGGCCCCCTTCCAGTTTGATGGCATCCATCCCGGCCTCCTTCAGGAACCGGCCGGCATTGATAACGGCATCCCGGGTGGAAGTCTGATAACTGAGAAAGGGCATATCCCCCACGATAAAAGTGTTGGGGGCGCCGCGGCGCACGGCTTCACAGTGAACGAGGCATTGCTCCATCGTTACCGGTATGGTACTGGTATAGCCATAGACGCACATGCCCAGGGAATCGCCCACCAGGATCATATCCATCCCGGCCGTTTCAGCAAATTGGGCCGTGGGGTAGTCATAGGAAGTCAGCCAGCAAATCTTTTTACCGGCGGCTCTCATCTGGTAGAAATCATGGATCATTAATTTTTTATTGGCCATCAGGGCCTCCTTTTAGATCGAAAATATAGTTTCAAGATGCAAGATGCAAGTTTCAAGGTTCGGGAAAACCAAGTTCGGAGTTAAGAGTTCGGAGTTCGGAGTAAACCATTTTCATGCTTCGTCGGTGCCCAAATTGGCGTGAACGCTTAATTCGAAAATAACTTCGACATTCGATATTCGATATTCGAAATTCTCTTTTTGTGTCCCCTGAGGGCATGAGGAGTTAATCTGCTGTCATTTTATTCCCCATATTCTTTCATCCCCAGGCGATCCAGCAACTCGGCGGTTGGTTTGCCGTCGCTGTCCCATTGACGATGGGTATAGTAGTCTAAAATAGCCTGATCCAGCCCTTCGGGTATTTTACCGGCGGCCGGACCTTCATGCACCGCTTCCATAAAACGTTTAGGGTACCGGAAATCGTCCTCCTTTTTCCAGCCGTAACGGATATTGAGAATCTTCTGGAGGGTGGTGATGCGCTCCCCGCATTGACGCAGGTCTTCCTGGGTCCAGTCGAGCCCGGTGATGGCGTTAATCGTATCCAGCAAATCCGTAAGGTTGTAGGAGGCAAACTCCTGAAATTTGCAGTGCACGGCCGAATTGATCACATTACAGTAGTCGTGAAATTTCGCATTACGCTCGGCAGCCCTTTCCCAGGACCAGCGCTCTTCGTTCTCGACATGATCAATCCCCCACTCCGGCAGCATGATGTGACCGACCCAGATGTGCTGGCTGTTGCCGCGCTCATGATTGGGACCGGCAGCCACACCGGTGCAGTAATTGAGGGCGCTGATGTACTGGGCGCGCCAGTTGTGGGCCGCTATCTCCTGCCCTTTCATGGCTACAGCCCAGTTCTCGGACCCCTGGCCGTAATGAGCGGCAGCGGCCTGGCTGCCCTCCCCTAACCACCAGCCTAGCCCTTCGGTGCGCTCGCCGACCTTCTTGACCATTTCCACCATGGCTTCGGCGTTCCCCCAGGTCAGATCAATACCATAGGTGTCTTTCTTTGAGAGCACCCCCTTCTCATAAGATTCCATGGCCCAGGCCAACACCCCCCCCAGGCTGATGGTATCCAGGGAGTAGCTATTAGCCAATTCTCCCGCATAAGCCACCGCCTCCTGGTCGGAGATCAGCAGATTAAAGCCCATCATGGCATAGGACTCGTATTCCGGCCCTTTGCCTTTATAGGCGAATGGTCCTTCCTTCACTTCGCACTTATTATGGCACTGGATCACGCAATACCGGCAGGGCCAGGGCCTGGCATTGAGTTTTTCCACATAGGGCCGGCCCCCTAAGTTGGCCACCCCCTCCGGAAAGTCCGCCTGAGAGTAATTTTTTACCGGCAGGTTTCCCTGGGGTGCAAAAAGGGCGGTGGCCATGGCGGTACCCAACCAGGAGATTTGAAATTCCGGCGGCTTGAGGGCCTGCTGATCCAGCATGCGCTTGTGGAGGGCTTTATTCAACTCCATCAGTTTTTGCGGTTCTGCCGTTGGACAGCTTTGGGTCCCATGGACGGCCACGGCCTTGAGGTTCTTGGAGCCCATGACCGCCCCTAAACCGCAGCGGCCCAAAAAGGATTTCTTGGCCGTTTGGACATTGGCGAAGCGTGCCAGCCTTTCCCCGGCCAAACCGGTGCTGGCCACTTCGAACTTCTCACCTTCCCATTCCCGGATGAGATCCTCGGTTTCATAAGCGTTCTTTCCCCAGAGGGACCCGACCTCCTTGATTTCGGCCCCCTGGTCGGTCACCTTCAGGTAAACCGGCCTCTCGGCCCGGCCGGAGATTACCAGGGCATCGACTCCGCAGGCCTTCATCTCTATACCCCAGGAACCGGTGGCCGCGGATTCCACGTTCATCTTCATGGCCGGACCGATGGCCCCGGCCGACCATTTGGCGGCACCGCTTTGTTTGACTCCGGTCATTGGCCCCCCGGCCATGACCAACCGGTTCTGTGGATCAAAGGGGCCCGTACCGGCCGGACACTCCTTCCACAGGTAATTGGCGATAAGCCCGCTGCCGCCCATGAAATAACGGTAAATCCCATCCGGTACTTCTTCCAGGTGGCATTCCTTTTTTGACAGATCCACTTTTAAAACCTTGTGCCAGATCCCCTTGATCATCGTATTCCTCCTCATCATTTCCCTCTAACCCCTTCATGCCCCGTAGTGGGGCACAACAAATCATGAAAATGGTTTACTCCGAACTTTATTTTCGTATTAAACCCTCATGCCCCATTGGACACCGACAAGCATGAAAATGCGAATATTGAATAATGAATGTCGAAGTAAGGTTGGGTTTGAACCCGTAACCCGTAACTCTATTTTCGAACTAAAGCTCAGAGAGCTCGATCGGGATGTCGTCCAGGATGCCTTCCATCGCAAAGAGGACCCGTTTCCCTCGCAAGCCGATGGAAGGACTCTCATTTGCCATCTTTACCCCTTTTTCCTTTAATTCCGAAATATCGGTTTCAAGATCATCGCTTGTCAAACAAAAATGATGGATATGGCTTCCCCGCTCCCGGACGAGCCTGGCCAGCATACCGTCTTGACTGTTATCCTCTAACAGTTCAAGGCTGATCCGCCCCAGGCTGATCAGGGCCATTCTCATCTTCCGATCGGGGAAATCCCTTATCACTGGTTTGGTCAAGCCCATGGCCCGACAAAATGCATCCAGAGTACTCTCAATATCCTGAACGGCAATTCCGATATGCCCGACTTCTTTGATCATCCTTTTCCCTCACATCCTTCCGCGCTTTCACCCGACAGCATTCATTCTTTGTAACAGCGCTGTTCTTCAAAGCGTCCTCATCCGGAGCATTTTTCGCATAGCATGGAAAATCGTTTCTTTCAGAAGGACCAGGGCCATGACCACGAAGACCATGGCCTCCGCCGCCGCCGAGTAGTAACGGCCGGTGATGGCAATAACCAGCCCGAGAATGAAAGCGGCTAAGAAGGTACCGGTAAAATTGCCCATGCCCCCCACGATGACCACAGAAAAGGCCAACAGAAGGATGCGAAAACCCATATAGGGCTCGGCAGTGGACACCGGAGCATAGAGCACCCCGCCCAGCACGGCCAGGCAACTCCCTAACACGAAGACGATGGAAAAGTAATGGTAAATATCCAGTCCCAGACAGCGCACGCCCTCGGGGTCCTCCAGGGCAGCCACAACGATTCGGCCCACAATGGACCGGGCGAAAAACATCCGGAGTCCCAGGAACAGAACAATTGCCGTTCCCACGATGACCAGGCGATATAGGGGTATGGTCATTTGGAAGAAATTCAGGGTAATTCCGATGGGATCACTGACCGGATAGGGGGTCCCTCCCCAGACCAGCTTGATCAGATCCGTGCCGATCAAAAGAAGGGCATAGGTGGCGATCATGGCATAATCCAGGCTGGCACCGTAGAGACGGCGGATGATGAAGCGTTCGATCATCCAGGCTACGGGGGCCATGGCCAATATGGCCAGCACCATACCCGGCACGAAAAGATTCAAGGCCGACCACAGGGAAATAAACAGGTACACCCCCAGGGCATAGACCATGCCGTGGGCGAAATTAATGATGTGCATGGCACCGAAGGTCAGCGACAATCC
>JACRBX010000064.1 GCA_016219225.1 Deltaproteobacteria bacterium | reverse complement strand
TTTTTTCTTGTTCTAACCAAAGGGAGTGATCGATGAGTCCAAAATCCTTTAAGACCTGGGCCAGACGAAGACCGAGGGCACTTCCATTTTTTTCCGGCTGGTTTGCCTCCCAAAGCAGATGAAGGCTCAAATCCGTTTCTATGGCGGCATGGCGATAAATCTTTATTTCTATCGGCCCCTCTTGACTAACCTGGTCCAGGGACCGCAAGAATTCATCCAACTCCTCGGGATTTTCCCGGACGGATCTCAATTTTATAATCTCTAACCATTTCATCCTGCATCCTCAGTCGTTTCGTTGTAACAATTTAGCCCTTTGAAAAACTTGAAACTTTTGTTTGAAAATCCTGACTTTCGCACACGTCATTCCGGTGAAAACCGGAATCCAGGTGTTATGCTGAGACGAAAAGAACCTGGATTCCGGTTTTCACCGGAATGACGGAGAGGTTGTCGACGTTTTTTCAAAAAGCTAAACTGATATGTTTCGTTTTATTTCTTCCATTGCGAAAACCCTGCCAACCTGATTACCTAAAAATATTAATTGGTTAAAATTTTAAGGCCTATTTAATGGCCAATATTGACAAAGTTAATTGTCTTATTTGGCAATAAGATTTAAAATTGCCGAATAAGACAATATCAAATTTTACACTTTACAAATAACCGTCTAAGGATTTATCTCTAACATTAACAATTTCACGAATTACGGCATCTCGTTGCTGATTGCTGGTTGCTCGTCAAAACGAGAAACGAGTAACCAGTGACGAGCAACAGGGGCCTTTTATGGACATGGATGAAAATAATTTTTATCGCCAGGCCACCATGCGGATCTGCAGCAGCCTGGATATCGAGATCGCCATGTGGCGGTGTATGCAGTTTCTCAAAGATATCATCCCATCAGATGAAATGTATCTGCATTTATATGAAAGCGGGCTCGGAGCCATGCACACCATCGCCGGAGCCACGGCCCTGGAAGGCAGAAAAATGGACCGTATTACTCCCCTTCCCAAGGAGGTCAGGCCCCAACCGGATAAGGAATACCCAGGGATGCGGATTCTCAATCAGCCCGAGATGGAAGCCGGCTTTCACTATATGCTGAAGGTTTACGGCCGACCGGATACTTCAGCTCTGATCCGGCTACTGGAAGTGGAGGGCAAAAAGTTGGGGGTCCTCGTCTTGCTGGCCGAAGGCCGGGATCGGTTTTCGGAGGAGCAGGCCCGTTTGTTTTCCCTCTTGAATGAACCCTTCGCCATGGCCCTGTCCAATACCCTCAAACACCAGGAAATCCTGAAATTGAAAGATTTGTTAGCCGACGACAACCGCTATCTCCATCGCGAACTGCTGCACCTCTCCGGTGATCAGATAATCGGTGCGGATTTCGGCCTGAAAGGGGTCATGGAACTGGTCCGACAGGTCGCCCCTCTTGGAAGCCCGGTATTGGTTTTAGGGGAGACTGGGGTCGGTAAGGATGTCATTGCCAATGCCATCCATTATTCCTCTCCGCGAAAAGACGGTCCTTTTGTCAAGGTGAATTGCGGGGCCATTCCGGAAAGCCTTTTGGACAGCGAACTCTTTGGACACGAAAAGGGGGCTTTTACCGGCGCCCTGTCACAGAAGCGGGGGCGTTTTGAACGGGCCCATGAGGGGACTATTTTTCTGGATGAGATCGGGGAACTGCCGCCCCAGGCTCAGATCAGGATGCTGCGGGTATTGCAATATAAAGAAATCGAGAGGGTGGGAGGGACAACAACCATCCCGGTGGACATCAGGCTGATTGCGGCGACCAACCGAAACCTGGATGAAATGGTAAAGGCAAAGCAATTCCGTGAGGATTTATGGTTTCGCCTTAATGTCTTTCCCATCCAGGTCTTGCCCCTGCGGGAGAGGAAAGAGGATATCCCGGCTTTAATCTATCATTTTATCGAGCGAAAATCCCGGGAGTTGAGGATTCCGGCACCCCCTTCCCTGGGGCGCGGGGTCATAGACCAATTGATAGCTTATCCATGGCCGGGAAATGTCAGGGAACTGGAAAATGTGATTGAACGGGCCTTGATTTTAACCAGGGGGGAACCATTAACTTTTGAAGATCTGTTGGTGCTCAAACCGGATTCCAGGCAATCCCATCCTGTAGGACCAGAGGATCAACCCCGGCAGCTCGATGAAGTGGTCTCCCTACACATTCGCCGGGTCCTTGAGAAGACCCGCGGGAAGGTGCATGGGAAAGGGGGAGCAGCCGAAGTACTCGGAATCAATCCCAGCACTCTCAGAAACCGGATGAACCAATTGGGGGTTCCTTATGGGAAGAAGTCGCCTAAAAAAACATCTTAATATCCTTGGCCGACCTTTTCAATGCCCCCTCCTTGTGTCAAAGGTTCCAAGAGCAGTTGCCTCTTCTTTATGCTGCTTTTGCTCTTCCACGAGGAGCAGGTGCCCCCCGCAAGAGACCCTGGGTGGTGAGATCCTCATCAAGGTCTGGCCAGTGTATGCCGCACCCGGCTCCGGCAATGCGCCAGTTCGCCCGCTCCTCCCATAGTTAGATTACCCTTTCTTCTTTCCAAGCCTGATCTTCGACCGGCGTTTGCCTTCGAAGTCGTAAACTGTATCTCCACACCGAATCAGGGGGGTCCCTTTGTACTTGAATCTGCGGACGAGATACCTGAAGATCGAGAACATAGAAAGGACCTCAAAACCCTGGATCACCGTTTCTCCCCTTCGCCGGCAGAACTGGGGGAAGATCAGATCCTTTTCCATCCCGTCCACGACAAAGGAGCGGGCCTTCAGGAAATCCACACTCAAGATTTCCACCTTTGGTCCGGTGTCTACGGAGACACCCTGAATACTCCTGGGAACCGGGAGCCGTTTCTTGTACTGATTCCACAGGTAATCAACAATGAACTCCCGAGGATCAATGACAAAGCCGGTCAGGTACTTCTTGCCATTCCTGTGGACATCCACCTCCAGGCTTCCATAATCGATCACGTATTTCTCTTTTCCTTCCAGAAATCGATTCTTGTCATACCAGGCCATGTCGTAGAATTCGGCGACCGATATTTCAATCTGATTCTTTTCTATAACGGCATACATGTTATGGACCGTCCCTCGTGCTAAATCAATGTCTGTATAATGGTCAACCAATCAAGAACATTTCCGTATTCTGTAAACTTCATCCGAGAAAGCTTCAGTTATTCTCCGCATAGGCAGCATTTCAATCTGAATATGCGGAATTCTTTTTTGACGTCATCTCCATATAGTTTTTTTAATATTGCTATAGATTACTTTCTCCTTTGGTATGCTCTATTATTGGAGCATAACGGGCCGGGAGATGACCGGAGATGTTGTGTGCCCCTTTAATCTCTTAGTGCCGAACTCTCGGCATAAAGTGGGGCGGCATTTTCCGTCGCTCTCAATGCCGTTATTAGGGGCATTAGTTGTTATTTCACAATTCGATAGCCTCAATATCATAACCAGATTCGGGTGATTGATTTAAGTGAGCTTGGGGCAGTGTTAAGCCAATCAATGGTTGGGAAACGGTCATCGGATATCAGTCCGCTTCGGTTAAATGATATTGACGACAATTTATCATTTACTCCAGGATGTTCTCCTGCGGCAACTAGTGCACCCGCCACGAATCTAACAAGAAGTTTGTGAAAATGTAGTTGCCCTTCAAGAGAATTGCGCGGTAGGTCTATTCCTAAATTTTCGCGAAGGTTGTTTACATATTCATCAATTGATTTGAATAACAACGCATAATGTGGAGTATAACCATTCCTTAAATGCACTTTGGCGGTTGCTTCACTCCCTGGTGGGAAAAAAAGGGCACGATAATAATCTTCAGGCCACTTCTGGTCCTCGGGGTAGTCGTGGTATAACCTTGGTTCATGGGGCGTTTCGTTATGATGACCACAATGGATATGCCAGAGTCGAGGAAGGTCTTCTTTGTATCCGGCTAAATGAATGCCGAAAACCAACTGATACCAAGGTCTATTTTCTTTTTCTAATTCGATTCTAAGTCTTGCGGTAAGCCTTTGACCAACAGATTCTAACTCCTCATTTTCAACAATGCTGGAGTCAATAAAATCTTTAAGCCACGCATCTATTTGCTGTCCCTGAATTATTCCATTACCCCAGATAGCAAAACCAATATTCGCCTTTTCAGAATATTGTACCTTTGCAGCACCTTCTATTGCATCTACAGGGGACCCATATGCATCCGAATATGTTATAGCCGAATCGCCGATCATTACAACACCATGCCGAGAAATTTCACTTACAACTAAAGTCATTTGATTCTCCCAAATATTCAGTCCCTGAGCGAAAGGGAACCGGACCCTTGGTCTCCTCGCCAGGAAACCAGCAAACGCTTCGGACAACGGTAGAAACCGAAGACAAAACGATGGCGGTAATCATGTTTTTCCTCCGGAAATTAGTTTCACAGGGCTTTATTGGATCGTGCTTCTGTAACTGAGTTCAGGCCGCCTCGGAAAGCCGTTTTATTAAGTGCTATATATTCGTTTATTTCTTCCTTACCGCATGGTCCATAATTTTTATGCAAATTCGCCGTTCCATAAGCGTTCGATAAACATTGGCCAGGGGATCGCTTCAATATTCTTTGTTAATTGGCGCGGCTGTTTTTCCAGACAAACCAGACAGCATTTTTTTACCGGCCCATCTTCCAAGAGGGCCTGCAAAGAACCGATATCGCTTTCATGAAGGCGGAAAGAGCCTTTTACTTCAAGTGCCAGGGCCTTGTCATCAAGAATGAAGTCCACTTCGCGGCCGGTGGATGTTCGCCAGAAGGTTATGGCCATTTCGGGATTGCGGTAGGCCTGATAGGCCTTTAATTCCATTAAAATATAATGCTCGAAAGCCTTGCCGAAATCCGGGCTTCCGATTTTAGGTTGGTGTCTGGCCAGATAATTGGCGATACCCACATCGAATAAATAAAATTTTTCAGTGGTGATCATACGCCTGGTTTTTGACTTCTTCCAGGGCGAAACTCTAAAACCCAGATAAGTATCTTCAAGAATATCAAAATAAGTACGGACCACCTTATGCGAAACCCCTGTTTCCCGTCCGATGTTCACGTAATTTATCAACTCGCTGGAAGTGATGGCCGCCACCCTTAGAAATTCGTTAAAAGCAGGGATGTTTTGTGTGATGGCCTCGGCGATGATTTCCTCTTTAAGATAATCGGCCACGTAAGAGCGTAAGTCTTCAATAGGATTGGGTGAGAGAAAGTGGGGCGGGAGCAGCCCGGAAACCATAATGCGCTCCAGATTAAAACCGGTTACTTCCATAGAGGAAAGGGGGGGCATGGTCCGGCGCCAGGCCCGGCCGCCCAATAAGTTGGCATGTCCCCGACGTAATTTACGGGCGCTGGAGCCGGTTAATAAAAACGATAAATTTTTATTTTCAATAAGCCAATGGACTTCATCCAGGATGGCCGGTATTTTTTGAACTTCGTCTATAACTATGAGACCTTTGTGATTCAGATAGCGTTCCCGCAAAAGGGCCGGGCGGGTGATGTATTCCGCTAAAACGTCGGTTTTTAGTAAATCGATGATCTCGACGCCGGGCAGATTATGGGAGATCCAATAGGTTTTCCCGACTTTGCGGGGGCCCCAGAGAAAAGCGGATTTCCCGGGCGGCAATTTGAGGTCAAAAAGTCTCTTTTTAATTTTCATGACAAGGGTAATTTATCCGGATAAATTACCCTTGTCAAGAAATATTACAAAGAGTGTTGAATGCAGCCTGTGGAAATCAAGAAGGATTTAGATCCGCCGGGGGGAATCTTTCTTAAACTTAATTGTGCGCCTGGCTGAACTTTCTTCTCTTCCATTATGAGGCTTGTTTTTTTCTATTGACTCCAAGGGACCTGTTAGATAAATTATCCTGACATAAAGGTATCAAGACCGGTTTAAACGGGAAGACGGTTCAAGGCCGTCACGGTCCCGCCGCTGTATCCGGGGACGAAATCCGCAAGAGCCACTGTCCGCTTTGAGGCGGACGGGAAGGCGTGGAAAGTAGGAAGATCCGGAAGTCAGAAGACCTGCCTTTATGGATTAAGTAAACTGGGTGCCGTCCTTAAGTTCAGAAATTTGGACTTAAGGATTTTTATTTTGGACCACCGCAGGAATACCTATGATTGATTATGGACATGGCGGAAATATGAAGGCCCTGGCCCTGCTCCTGGCCGAAGCAAGCCACAGCGGGCTTGGAAAAAGCTAAGGAAAGTCTGAAATTTGGTTCGGGATAATTAGCTTTGAAAGCTCATCACTTTGCCCTGGCTTATCTTCTGGATCTGATCTTAGGCGACCCAAAATATTTTCCCCATCCGGTCCGGGGAATTGGATTTTTAATTCGAGTTTTTGAAAAAATTTTGAGATGGCCCTCTTTCCGGCCCTCCTGGGAAAAGGCGGCCGGTTGTCTTTTGGCCCTTGGATTGCCGGTGGGGATTTTTCTGATCAGTTACCGGCTGATCGATTGGGTAAAAATAGTTCACCCCTGGGCGGGGTCCCTGCTCATAATAATCCTGGCCTACACTACCCTGGCCACCCGCTCCCTTCATCAGGAAGCGGCCCGGGTGGTGAAGGCCTTGAAAGACGGCCGGGTTTCCGAGGCCAGAAAAAATTTGAGCCGAATCGTCGGCCGTGACACGGAACACCTGACTTATTCGGAGATCCTGAAAGCGGTCCTGGAAACCCTGGCGGAGAACCTTTCCGACGGGGTTATCGCCCCTTTGTTCTATCTCCTTTTGGGAGGGGTGCCTTTAGCTATGGCTTTTAAAACAGTCAGCACCCTCGATTCCATGGTGGGTTATAAAGACAGCCGCTATCTTCATTTCGGCTGGGCCTCGGCACGAATGGATGACCTGTTTAATTTCATCCCGGCCCGGATCACCGGTTTATTGATCTGCCTCCTGGCCTGGCCTCTCGGTCTTTCGGCCGGAGAGGCCTTTCGCATTCGGCGGCGGGACGGAGGAAAATCGGAAAGTCCGAATGCCGCCATCCCCGAAGCGGCTTTGGCCGGGGCTTTACAGATTCAATTAGGGGGGCCTTCCTATCATGATGGGGAGAAGTGCGATAAAGCCTTTTTGGGAGACGATCGCTCGGAGATAACCTTGGCGGATTACCAAAAAACAGTTAGGATCATCTATGGTTCATCTTTGACCATGGCCTTTCTGGTTTTTGGTCTGCGATTTATTTGGGAAAGAATTTAATGGCACTAAACTGATTTTTTTATTGACATAAAAAGGCTGTTTCAATAAAGTAAATACACGTAAAGGTACCAAGACCGGTTTAAAAGGGAAGACGGTTCAAGGCCGTCACGGTCCCGCCGCTGTATCCGGGGACGAAATCCGCAAGAGCCACTGTCCGTTTTAAGGCGGACGGGAAGGTGTGGAAAGTAGGAAGATCCGGAAGTCAGAAGACCTGCCTTTATGGAGGAATCCCCAAAAGCGTTGGACACGGGGGGATTCGACTTAATGGATCAAGTAAGCTGGGTGCCATCCTTAAGTTCAGAAATTTGAACTTAAGGATTTTTTATTTTGGACCCTAAAATCGACCCCAATGCCCGATTGACCCTCATCACCGGCCCGGTACGCAGTGGAAAAACCCGTCTGGCCGTCCAATGGGCCACCTCCTTTCCCATACCCCGGGCCTATATTGCCACGGCCCAAAGCCTGGATGATGAAATGGCCGAGCGTATACGCCGGCACCAGGAGGAAAGAAATTCGGCCTTTCTGACCATCGAAGAACCTTTGGCCATAACCTCCCAAATTGAAAAATTAATGAACCACTGTTCTATTGTAGTCGTGGATTGTCTGACCTTGTGGGTCAGCAATCTATTGGGGGGTATGGGGGAAGACCGGCAGGCTATCCTTCAGGAAACGGAGGCTTTTTTAGGGATATTGAAAAGGCTGGAAACCTCCGTGGTCCTCATCGGAAATGAAGTGGGCTGGGGGATCGTTCCGGAAAATTCCCTGGCTCGAACGTTTCGGGATCTGAGCGGAAAGCTGCAGCAGGAGATTGCCCGGATAGCCGATCAGGTCATTTTGATGGTGGCCGGGATCCCTTTGGTCGTTAAGGGGAAATAGGTGGATTCTTTTTTATTGGCCCTCCGATTTTTAACTATCATCCCTCTGGGACAGGGCCGGGAAATAAATTCCGCTTCCGTGGCAGCCGCCGGTAAATACTATCCCCTGGTGGGTGCACTTATCGGAGGGCTGGTTTGGTTTTTTTTTTACGGGGTTATTTTTATTTTCCCCACCCCTGTTTCCAGTGGGCTGGTGGTGGCCTTTTGGGTGGTCCTGACCGGGGCCTTGCACTTGGACGGCCTGGCTGATTGTCTGGACGGCCTTTACGGCGGGACCGATCAGGATGGACGCCTCCGCATTATGAAGGATGTTCATTTGGGGACCATGGGAATCGTCGGGCTGATCCTGATTTTGGGGATCAAATATCTGGCCCTGAAAGAAATCGTGGCTTTCCCATCCTTGTGGCTGTGGATCATCCTTATACCCATGCTCAGCCGCTGGACCCCGATCTTTTTATGTTACTGGTTTCCCTATGCCAGGCCGTCGGGCGGTCTGGGGCAGGCCCTGGTCCAGGGCACCGGGAAAAAGGAACTCTTTTGGGCCACCCTTCTGGCCTGGGGGCCGGCCTTGATCGTGGCCAACATTTATGGACTGGGATTGATCGTAGTCGCCTTATTTTGGAGTTTGGTCTGCGGCTGGTATTTCTTTAGAAAATTGGGGGGCATCACCGGAGACGTTATGGGGGCGGTCATAGAATCTACTGAAGTTTGGGGAATGCTTTACGTATTGGGAGTGACCACTCATGTCTGAACAAAAAAAACCGACCCGTCTTTTGTTAGTCCGTCATGGAGAAGTAGTCAGTCGAGGGCAAGGAAAGTTTTTAGGATTTACTGATCTGGGCCTCAGCCTTCGGGGGAAAAGACAGGTCCAGTCCCTGGCTGAATACTTAAAAGAGGCCCCGTTGGATCAGGCCTATGCCAGTGATCTGAAGCGGGCCGTGGATTCGGCCCGGTCCATCTGCCAGGGCCGTTCCATAAGACCGGTTACCCGTCCGGCTTTTCGAGAGATGAATATGGGGGATTGGGATGGTAAGTCCTGGGATGAGGTCAAAAAAAAGAACCCGGAATTTAAGGCGCTTTTTTTTTATGACCTGAAAAATTTTTATTTCCCCGGCGGAGAAAACTGGTCCCAATTCCGCAGCCGGGTCTTAAAGGGCTTGAAAACCCTGCTTCAGGAAGAACAGGGAAAGGATATTCTTTTGGTGGCCCATGCCGGCGTCAACCGTATTATCCTGGCCCAGGCCCTGGGATTGCGGTTTAAAAATATGTTTTTTATGGACCAGGGCTATGCCTGTCTGAATATCATCGAGTTTTATGGAAAAGCTTCCAAGGTCGTCTTGATGAATGGGATTTATTATAAATAAAGGTTACTCGTTCCTGGTTACCCGTTGCTGGTATTGGCAGCAACCCCAACAAATAACGAGTAACAAATAACAAATAACGAGTAACGAGAAACATGTAACGAGTAACAAGAAACGAGCAACGCGTAATAAGATTGTCGGGTCCCAGGAAGTCTGGTCAAACCAGCACTGCCCCGCAACTGTAGACGGAACGAAATCCCAGCAGGCCACTGTACCGCCGGAGGCGGGATGGGAAGGCGAGGAAAGTAGGCTGCCGTCAGTCAGGATACTGGGCCGACAAAATAAACAGACCTCTTTCGAGGGAAAGGAGAAGGAAATGAAAAGAAGAAGAAGTTGTTGGTGGTTGGCGGCCGGATTGGGGTTAATGGGATGCACTTTAGGCTGGGCCGATGGGCCTCCGGTTCAAATGGAGGAAGTAGTGGTCACCGGGACCCGGACCAGGGAAGCGAGCAAAAATATTCCCAATGCCGTCATGGTCATCGGGGCCCCGGAGATTGAGGCCTCATCGGCCAAGAATGTCGGGGAATTACTCAAAGGGAACCTGTCCATCGATGTCACCGGTTATGGCCCTTTAGGTTCGGCCCAGTCGGTAAGTATCCGGGGTTCCAGCTCTTCCCAGGTTTTGGTCATGGTGGACGGTAGACCCACCAATTCCATTACCTTTGGATCAGCCGATCTAAGCGAAATACCGCTGGACCATGTGGAACGCATCGAGATCGTTAAAGGCCCGACCTCCCACCTTTATGGGGCCAATGCCCTGGGCGGGGTCATTAATGTGATCACTAAAAACCCGCCGCTTAAACCCACATTCAAAGCCGGTGCATCTTACGGAACTTTTAATACCCAGACGGTGCAAGCCGAACACGGTCAGACCCTGGACCGTTTTGGTTATCTGTTGACTGCCGGCCGCAAATCCTCGGACGGTCATCGGGACAATTCCAAGTATGAGGGTAAGGATTTTTCCTCCAAATTGACCTATCAACTCCTGGACCGCCTGTCCTTGAGTCTCTTGACCCAGGCCCACCAGGACGGCATAGGGGTCCCGGGTCCCAAACCGGCATCAGGAGCCATCCCGGTCTTCGGCAACAGCCAGGTCTCCAGTTTGTTCGATCATCAGGATGATAATATGTTCAACAATGCCCTGCGAGTGCAATGGGAGCCGGCGGAAAGTCTTCAGGTCCATTGGCAGGGCTATCAGGATTTTCGGGAACTTCTTTATCGACAAAAATATATGGGCTTTCCGTCGGCAGTAGAAGACCGGTTTTCCTATAAATCCAACATCTATGGTACTAAACTGGATCTGCGTTGGGCCTTTCATAAAGATCATAAGCTGACTCTCGGTACGGATTATCGGAAGGAAGATCTGGAGGCCGAACAAAAATCCAAAGACTTGAGTACTTCTCAAATTACCACTACCCGCTGGATCCCCGATAATAACATCTGGGGCATCTTTGCCCAGGAACACTGGCAGGCCCTTTCTCGATTGCGGCTTATCGGCGGCCTGCGCTATGATAATACCTCCCGGTACGGGTCGGAATTCAGTCCTGATTTGGGAGCGGTCTATGCCCCCATGGATCGGACCAATATCAAATTCCACTACGGACGGGCTTTCCGGCCACCGACTTTCAACGACTTATTCTGGCCGGGATTTGGGAATGCCAAACTTTCCCCGGAAAAGGGGGTGAGCTATGAAATCACCCTGGATCACGCCTTGAAGGATAACAAGGTCCAGTTCACCGCGGGGCTCTTTCGCTGGGAGGTCAAAGACAAGATTCAATGGATTCCGGATGCCAATGGCAACTGGCAGCCCCAGAATGTGAACGAACAGAATACCTGGGGTGGAGAAGTTGGGATCCAATGGAACCCGATAAAGGACCTTTCCCTTGTCCTGGGATATACCTATCTGGATTCCAAACAGAAGAATCGGGAATTAAAGGATGCCCTGTTTAATACGACTGAAATCGTGGAACGGAAGGCGGCGGCCGTCCCGCAGCATCAGGCCCGACTCTCGATCGGCTATCTGACCTGCTGGAAAACCCGCCTCAACCTGACCGGGAGATACCTCGGGGAGCGGGTTTTCTATTATGATGATTACAGTGCCTTTCCCAAGGTAAGGCAGTTAGAAAAAACCTTCGTGTCCTATTATACCCTGGACTTGAAAGTGAGTCATCCTTTTACCAAGAACTGGACAGGAACCCTGTCCCTGTTGAATCTCACGGACGGTAGCTATACGGAACAGCCGGGAACCAGCTTCAGCGATCAGGGCTATCCGTCCCCGGGACGCTCGATTACGGTGGGGGTGGTGTATAACTTCTAATACGAAAATAGAGTTCGGAGCATAGAGTTCGGAGTTCGGAGTAAATCTTTTTGATGATTCGTGGCTTCCGCAGGGGGCGCCACGAATCATATTCAGTTTATTTTATGGGCCCACTAACGTTTTTTATCAGAGGCTTTGTTTTTTTCCTCCTTTGGCTCCAGGCGCTTCCGGCCCCTTTATGGGCCGCGGGAGATCTGGATTTTTACAATCGCCGGGTGGTCCCGAAAGATTACCAGCGGATCATTTCCCTGGCCCCGAACATTACAGAGATCCTTTTCACCCTGGGTTTAGGCGCCCGGGTGATCGGTGTGACCCAACACTGCAACTACCCGGCCGGGGCCTTGTCCAAAATCCGGGTGGGCAGTTATATCGACCTGAACATTGAAAGGATCCTTTCCTTAAAACCGGATTTGGTGATCGCTACGGCCGACGGCAATGAAAAAGGTTCAGTGGAAAGGCTGGTCGGTTTCGGTATACCGGTCCTGGTGACCAACCCGAAAAACTTGAACGAGGTTTATGAAACCATTGAAACCATCGGGCGGATAGTCCAACAGACCCATAGGGCGGAAGGGCTGGTCCGGGTTCTTAAGATACGGGCCGAGCGGATCGTTCAAGCCTGTTCCCCATTGTCCCATCCCAGGGTTTTTTTACAGATCAATGAAAATCCCTTAATCACCGTAGGCCAGGATACCTTTCATAACCATTTGATTCAATTGGCCGGGGGGATCAATATCAGCGGTAAGGAATCCATTAAATATCCAAAATACAGTTTGGAACAGGTGCTGCGCTCCAGTCCCGAGGTCATCCTGATCACCTCCATGGAGCGGGGAGTCGCAGCGGAGCGGAAAAAGGATCGCTGGCAACGATGGGATCAACTGCCGGCCGTCAGGCAGGGCAGGATTCATATCCTTGATTCCGATCTTCTGGACCGGCCCTCTCCCCGACTGATCGATGGACTGGAAGCTTTGGCCAGGGCCATTCACCCGGAGTTGAGAAAGGGAAAATAATAATGAAAGCAGCCGTTTTATGGACCGGAGGGAAGGACTCGGCCCTGGCCCTTTATGAGGCCAGGTTGTCAGGGTATGCCATCAGGAATTTAGTGACCTTTATTCCTGATGGGGCCGATTTTTTGGCCCACCCCATTTCTTTTATGAAGATGCAGGCCCAGGCACTGGAGATTCCCCATTATATAGTTAATATTTCGGAGCCTTTTCAAGAAAATTATGAAAAGGCCATTTTTTCGATAAAAGAAGGGCTTGGAGTCGATACCCTGGTAACCGGCGATATCGCCCAGGTGGACGGTTATCCCAATTGGATCCGGGAATGCAGCCTCCCTTCCGGGATGAGGGTTTTGACGCCTCTTTGGGGACAGGACCGGCTTGGGCTTCTGAACCGCCTTCTGTCCAGGGGGTTTCGGGTTGTTTTTTCAGGGGTCAAGAAGCCCTGGTTTACGGAAGAATGGCTGGGCCGGGAAATAAACAATCATTCCATTGAACAATTATGCGCCCTTGGTTCGGAAACCGGTCTGGATTTATGCGGAGAGCAGGGGGAATACCATACCCTGGTTTTGGATGGCCCGCCCTTTAAGAAAAGCCTGGAAATAACCGCTTATGAGCGAAATCTAAAAGATTCCATAATGGTCATTGAGATACGGGAATTGGGTCTCAGGGATAAATAATGAACGGGAGCCTGTTTGGTCACTTATAAAAAACTCATTTCGGTTCTGGGCCTTTTGACCCTGATCCTTCTGGGGGCCTGTGCCATGGGCCTGGGATGGGGTTCGGTCAGAATCCCGGTCTTTCAAGGGCTGGTTGGAGCCGGGTTGGATTCCACTTCCCGTGCCATCCTCTGGGATCTTCGGCTGCCCAGGGTCCTTCTGGCCGGGATTGTGGGTTGGTCATTGTCCATCGGGGGGGTGGTTTTTCAAGCCCTGATGCGTAACCCTTTAGCCGAGCCCTTTCTGCTCGGTATTTCCAGCGGGGCGGCCCTTGGGGCCGTGGCCGGCATCATTTTCGGGGTTCTTTTTTGGGGGGGTATTCCGACTATGGCCTTTTTAGGGGCTTTAATAACCATCACCCTGGTTCTGGCCATCGCCCAGAAGGCCCAGTCCATCGAGGCCAATACCCTTATTTTAACCGGGGTGATTGTTAATGCTTTTTTTGCCGCCTTAATCATGTTCGCCCTGGCTACGACCTCGGGTGAAAAACTCCATACCCTGCTTTTCTGGCTTTACGGAGATTTGAGCCGGGGACGTTTCTCTGATCTTTGGGCCATGATTCCGGTCATCCTGTCGGTTTCCTTTGTCCTGTATGGAATGGCCCGGTCATTTAATCTTATCGCTTCCGGAGAAGAGGTGGCCTCTCAGTTAGGGTTGGCCGTGGAACGGACCAAGTGGATCTCCCTGATCCTGGTCTCCTTTATGTGCGGGATTACCGTGGCCTTCAGCGGCATTATCGGATTTGTCGGATTGATCGTTCCTCACCTGGTCCGTATGGCCTTCGGACCTGATCATCGGCTCCTCCTGCCGGCCTCCGGTCTTTTCGGGGCTTCCTTTCTCATCGGGGCCGATTTATTGGCCAGGGTCCTTATTTCCCCCAGTGAACTCCCGGTGGGTGTGATCACGGCCTTTTTAGGGGCCCCGTTTTTTCTAACCCTGTTGTATTTAAGGAGGCGTTCATGGTCCCCTTGATCAAGAGTGAACAGGTAGGCTACCGCTATAACCATCAGTGGGTCATCCAGGAGATCGCCTTCGAGTTGGGGCGGGGGGAACTGGTGGGGCTCATCGGCCCGAACGGATCAGGAAAAACCACCCTGCTGAAATGTATGGCCCGGCTTTTGGTGCCTCAAGAAGGGCGGGTTTTATGGGAAGATCAACCGCTGACCGGCTTCACCCAAAATCAGGTTGCCAGGAAAATAGCCCTGGTCTCTCAGGAAACCTCTCTGGTTTTTTCACCTACGGTCCTGGAATCGGTCCTTATGGGGCGTTTCCCCTATCTGCGGCGCTTTCAACTGGAAGGTCCTGAAGATGTACGTCTGGCCGAGGCAGCCATGGAACGGACCCAGATAACGCACTTAAAACATCGGCTGTTATCCGAATTATCCAGTGGAGAGCGGCAACGGGTTTATCTGGCCCGGGCCCTCTGCCAAAAGCCCAAACTGCTTCTTTTAGATGAACCGACGGCCTTTTTGGATATACAGCATCAGGTTAATATTCTGGACCTGATTTCAGCCTTGAATCTTGAAAAGGAGTTGACCATCCTGGTGGCCTCCCATGATATCAACCTGACCGCCCAATACTGCCGGAGATTGATTTTGATCCGCCAGGGCCGAATTGAAACCATTGGGACGCCGGCCCAGGTGATCAAAGAGGAAATCATTGAAAAGGTCTTTGGGACCCGGGTGGTGGTGGATCAAAACCCCTTTACCCAAAGCCCCAGGATTACCCTGATGAGCGGCCGGGAGATCAATGCCTAAGGAGTTTCTTAAATCCCTGTTATGGGCCATGGGCCTTCATGGAGGCATCCTGGGGATCCTGCTCTTCTCCTGGCCTTATTTGGCCCATTCGGTTTTTTCCCTGGATCGTTATCGTATTTTTAAGGTCTCTTTGGTTTCTCCGCCCAGGCTGAACCCCCCGGTCCAACAGGAAGCCCCCCCCAAAAATCCTCCCGGAAGAATAGGGAAGAAAGAGATTATTGTTCCCCCCCATCCGACCCCACTCCCATCGACCACCCCGGCCGGAAACCCTTCCCGGGAAGAAAAGTCGGGTATTCCTCATGAGGATAAAGGGGATAGAAGGGATGGAGGAACCTCATTCTCTTTGCAGGTCCTCTCCAATGGATCCCCGTCGGAAGGTAAAGGGATGGGAGGGCCGGACCGGCCGGCCGGAGCGGTTCAAGGAACCCAGGTCTCTTTTTCCCCGGCCAGGGGAAACGCCTTGATCGAAAGTCTGGCTGTTCCCCGCTATAGTATGAACCGGGCACCCTATTATCCGGTATCGGCCCGGGAGCAAGGCTGGCAGGGGACCGCCCTGATCAGGGTCCTGGTGTTAAAAAACGGCTCAGTAGGATCCCTTGAGGTGGTGCGTTCTTCAGGGTTTTCCATCCTGGATCATTCCGCCTTGAAGGGGGTGAGGGAATGGAAGTTCATCCCAGGCCAAAAAGACGGGCAGCCGGCCGAGATGTGGGTCCAGATCCCGGTCACTTTCCGGCTGGAATAGACAACTTTTAGGTCGAAAATACCGTTCGTCGTTCAGCGTTCGGCGTTCGGCGAAAAGAATTTTCATGCCTCGTGGTGCCCCCAGGGGCATGAGGGTTTAGTTCGAAAATATGGTTCAAGGTTCAAGGTTCGGATGGTTTTGAACCCGCAACTCGTAACCCGTAACGGAAAAAATCATGGAACGTCTTCTCCGCAAGAAATCCCTTGAAGAATTGGTGGGCCAGCTTTTTATGGTGGGGTTCGAAGGAACCCGGTTCAATAGCGATCTGGCCTATTTTTTAAAAAAATTGCACATCGGCGGGGTGATCCTTTTTAAACGAAATGTCCAGGACCCCTTTCAATTAGCTGAGCTTTCCCGTAAATTGCAGGAAAAGGCCCTGGAATGTTCCTCTATCCCCCTTTTTATTTCCATTGACCAGGAGGGCGGTCCGGTGGCCCGGTTAGGGCCGCCCTTTACCCTATTTGAATCCCAGTCGGCTATGGCTTCTTCCGAAGATCCGGAAGGGAAGATCCGGGATTTTACCCAAACCCAGGCCCGGGAGTTGAAGCTCGTCGGGATCAATATGGATCTGACCCCGGTATTAGATGTCAATACCCGGGGGCCTGAAGGGTTGATGGCCGCCAGGGCTTACGGTTCGGACCCCTTTCAGGTGGCCCGGTTAGGGGCCTTATGTATAACCGGATTACAGGAGGCCGGCATCATCGCCTGCGCCAAACACTTCCCCGGAATCGGAGACACCGATCTGGATTCCCATAAGGATCTGCCCATCCAGTTAAAAGAAAAAAAAGAACTGGAAGAGGTGGAACTGGTTCCCTTCCGGGAAGCAGTCAAAATGCAGACAGGGTCGATAATGGTCTCCCATGTAAAATATCCGGTTTATGACCAAAAATATCCGGCCAGCCTTTCCGGACCGATTATCACCGGGATCCTGCGGCAAAGCCTGGGATATGAAGGTCTGGTTATGACTGATGATTTGGAGATGGGGGCCATCGGCCGGCATTACGGGATCGAAGAAGCCTTGCTTTTGTCCTTTCAGGCCGGTGCCGATTGCTTGATGATCTGTCATGACCCCGAAAAGATCGAAAGAGGTTATTCCTTCCTTTTGAATCAATTGAAAAAAGAAGCCATTTCACCGGAGCTGTTTAAAAAAAGCCTGCGGCGCAGCCTCACTTTGAAACAAAAATTTCTTCAACTTTTCCCGCCAAAGACCGATAAGGAAATTAAGGAGTATTTTTTGCATTAATAGCCTCTGGGATTCGGTCCTCAGTTAATAGTCAAAAAATTGATTCCTTTGTGTCCCGGCAAAAATCGTTTTTTCCTGTTGATCCGGGGTTAATTAAGGCGTTGGGAGTTGAAGAAATTGGAGAATAATCCATCACCGGATAAGCCGGAGGAACAGGAACTGACCCGTTTACAGGACCGGATTAGTGCCCTGGAACTGGAACAGGTCCGCCTGAAACAGGACCTTGAGGCCTCCTGCTGGGAGACAGCCCAATATTTGAATTTAATAGAGGGGGCCGACGATATCATTTATGAAACGGATGCCGCGGGGCTTTTCATTTTTTTCAATCCCGTTTCGGAAAGGATCACCGGTTATTCCAAAGAAGAACTCACCGGCCGGCACTACCTGGACCTGATCCATCCCGATTACCGGGCAGAAGCCTCCCGGGTTTACGGAAAACAATTTGCTTACAAGATTTCAGATACTTATTTTGAATTTCCTTTGGTAACCAAAGACAACCGGGAGGTCTGGCTGGGTCAGCATGTCCAATTAAGGATGAAGGAGGATGAACCCGTCGGATTTCAGGCCATAGCCCGGGACATCACCAGGCAAAAACAATCCGCATGGGCTTTGAAAGAATATCAGGAACAGCTTGAGACCATGGTCGAAGAACGGACTTTCGAACTGAAAAAGAATAATGTAACCCTGGAGTATAAAATTTTAGAACGAAAACAGGCCGAGGCGGCTTTACGGGAAAGCGAGGAAAGATACCGGACCATCCTGGAAACTATTGAAGACGGTTATTATGAGTGCGATCTGGCCGGTAATTTGACTTTTTTCAACGAGGCTATGGTTCGGATTCATGAACATTCAAAGGCTGAACTATTGGGTATGAATAATCAGAAGTTTACTGATACCAGGAATGCCAAAAAAATGTTCAGGGATTACGGACAGGTTTATCTCACGGGAAAACCTTGTAAGGGTATCGAATTCGAGATCATTACTAAAAGCGGAGGGAAAAAGGCCATAGAGAATTCCATATCGCTCATAAGAGATTCTGCCGGGAAACCCGTGGGGTTCAGGGGGATTTGTCGTGAAATTACGGAACTGAAACGGGCCCAGGCGGCCTTAAAGGAAAGCGAGGAGAGATACCGGACTATTATTGAAACGATTGAAGATGGCTATTACGAGTCGAACCTGACCGGCCAGCTTACCTTTTTTAATGATGCCCTGGCCCGGCTGCATGAATTTTCCAGGGAAGAATTCATCGGGATGCACAGTCGCGATTATACCGATGCCCGGAATGCCCAATTGCTGCAACAGGAATTTAACCGGGTTTATCAAACCGGACAGCCCCTGAAAGGCCTCCAGTATGAGTTTACTACTAAAACAGGCAAGAAAAAGCAGAACGAGATCTCCGTATCTTTAATGAGAGATTCCTCAGGGGAACCCGCCGGGTTCAGGGGCATTTGCCGGGACATCACCGAGCGTAAGCAGGCGGAAGTGGCCTTGCAGAAGACCCACGCCAAGATCGCCTTGCTCCTTAATTCCATTTCTTCGATTCTGGTGGCCCTTTCCGATGAAAACCGGATTATCTTCTGGAACACCAAGGCCGAGGAACAATTCGGGCTGTTGGAAAAGGAAGTCCTGGGAAAGCCTTTGGGGGACTTGGGGATTCATTGGGATTCGAATCAAATTGAGACATCCATTGCCCGCTGCCGAAAAGAGAATACCCTTGTGGGGTTGGATAACTTAAAATTTTTACAAACTGACGGAAAAGAAGGCATTTTAGGGTTACGGATCACCCCCCTTTTCGGAGAGGATTTTTCCGATGTGGGGATCCTGATCCAGGGGGCCAATATTACCCGGCGCAAGATCCTGGAGAGTCAGTTAACCCAGGCCCAGAAATTAGAGTCCATCGGCCAACTGGCGGCCGGGATTGCCCATGAAATCAATACACCTACCCAATACGTGGGCGATAATATCCGATTCCTGCAGACTTCTTTTGAAGATTTAATCCATATTATACGGAAATATGGGGCCTTGAAAGAAGGCGCCCGGAAAGGGGAGGCCTTAGATGGCTTTCTCAATGAAGTGGAGGAGGCTATTCAGGGAGCGGATTTGGGCTACCTGACCGAGGAGATTCCCAAGGCCTTCCAACAGACCCTGGAGGGGCTGGAACGGGTCGGTCGGATTGTTCAATCCATGAAGGCTTTTGCCCACCCGGGAAAAGAGGAAAAGGTGGCGGTCGATATCAATAAGGCCATTGAAAACACCATGGTGGTGGCCAGAAATGAATGGAAATATGTGGCCGACCTGGCTACCGATTTGGACCCATCTTTGCCGTTTATCCCGTGTATTCCAGGCGATATCAATCAGGTCATCCTGAATATCCTGGTTAATGCCGCCCAGGCCGTTTCCGAGGCCGTCGGAGACGGCTCCAACGGGAAAGGGAAGATTTCCATCTCCACCCGCCGGGATGAGTCCTGGGTGGAGATCCGGATCAGCGATACCGGGAAAGGGATTCCCCCGGAGATCCAATCAAAAATTTTTGACCCTTTTTTTACCACCAAAGAAGTGGGAAAGGGGACCGGCCAGGGGCTGGCCATATCCCATACGGCCGTAGTGGAACGGCATCAGGGTTCTATTACTGTCGAGTCGGAGATAGGTCAGGGGGCTACTTTTAAAATCCGTTTACCCATAAAGGATCCTGTAGATGCCAGAGGTTAAGAAACGCAAAATTCTTTTTGTGGATGATGAATCCAAAATACTGCAGGGTCTGCAGCGGATGCTTCATTTTATGAGGAATGAATGGGAAATGCGCTTCGTTGCCGGAGGGGCGGCGGCCTTGGATCTGTTGGAAAAAGAACCCTTCGATGTGGTGGTCACCGATATGCGAATGGCCGGGATGGACGGGGTTGCATTTTTATCCGAGGTCAAGAAACGGTTTGCCCGGGTCATCCGGATTGTCCTGTCCGGCTTCTCCAATAATCAAATGGTCCTGAAATCGGTCCCCCTGGCCCATCAATTCCTGGCCAAACCCTGCGACCCCCAGACCTTGGTCTTGGCCATTAGCCGGTCCTGTGCCTTATACGACCTGTTAGGGGAACATTCCCTCAAGAAGCTGGTTACTCAAGTATCCACTCTTCCCAGCCTGCCGGCCCTCTATGTTGAATTGGAAGAAGTGATCCAGAGTGAAGACAGCTCTATAGAACGGGTGGCAGAAATAATCTCCCAGGATGTGGGGATGACGGCCAAGGTTCTCCAACTGGCCAATTCGGCTTTTTTTGGTCTGCCCCGTAAGGTCAACAGTCCCCAAGAGGCGGTCCTCTTTATAGGCTTCAAGGCCCTGGAGGCCATGATCCTTTCGGCTCATATCTTTGCCCAATTTCAAAACACCTCCCGGTTTCAGACCATGATTACTGATCTCTGGCATCATAGCCAGGCCACAGCCGGTATTGCCAAGGCCCTTTCCAGGCAGGAAGTCATGGATGCAAACATAAACGGATACGCCTCCATGGCCGGGCTGCTTCATGATTGCGGTAAACTGGTTTTGGCGGACAATTTTCCTGAAAAATACGATGCGGCCTTATCCCTCTCGGAAGAGAGCGGGGTGCCCCTTTGGCAGGCGGAGGAAAGCCTTTTCGGTGCCCATCATGGTTCTGTGGGTGCCTATTTGTTAGGGATATGGGGTCTTCCAAACCCATTGGTCGAAGCCCTGGCCTTCCATCACCAACCCGATTCTTTTCCCCAGGATTCTTTTAATGTCTTGACCGCGGTCCATGTAGCCGATGCCCTGGAACAGGAAGACCGGGTTTTAGAAGACCAACGGAGTAAAATTAACGGAAACTATTTATCTCGTTTGGGACTGCAAAACCGCCTTCCTGAATGGCGGGATTGGGTAAAAGGATTTAAGGAAAAAGGAGCCATCCATGGGTAACAGGATTCTTTTTGTGGATGATGAATTGAATATTTTGGAAGGTTACCGGCGTCAGTTCAGAAAAGAATTTGAGATCGAAATTGCCCAAAGCGGGGAGCAGGGCCTGCAGGCCATTGCCGGGGCCGGTCCCTTTGCGGTTGTGGTTTCAGATTTTCGTATGCCGGGAATGAACGGCATCGAATTTCTTACCCGGGTCCGGGAAGCAGCCCCGGATACGGTGCGGATGATGTTGACCGGATTTGCGGAAATCCAGGCGGTCATTGAGGCCATTAACGAAGGTAATGTCTTTCGTTTTCTCACCAAACCCTGTACGACCGAGGTCATGGCCAGGGCCTTAAACGAAGGCCTCAAACAATATCAGCTCATAACGTCCGAGCGGGAGTTGTTGGAAAAGACCCTCAAAGGGACTATCGAGGTCTTGACCGAAGTGCTTTCTCTGGTGAATCCGGAGGCCTTCGGCCGGGCCTCCCGGATAACGCGGTATGTTCGAGAAATTGCCGAACAACTCGGTCAAATAGGGCCGGCCGACAGATGGGCTTTGGAAACAGCGGCTATGCTCTCCCAAATCGGTTGTATCCTTTTGCCACAGGAGGCCATTAAAAAACTTTATCAGGGGGAATCCCTTAGCTCTGAAGAATTTCAGATTTTTCAAATGCACCCAGGCATCGCCCATGATCTATTGAAGCAAATCCCCCGTTTGGAGCCCGTGGCCGAAATCGTTCTCTATCAGGAGAAGGGGTTTGACGGTTCCGGGATTCCCCTCGATAACCGGCAGGGAGAAACGATTCCCCTGGGGGCACGGATTTTGAAGGCCGTATTGGATTTCGATATTTTGACCACCCGGGGTGAAAGCCGGGGGAAGGCCCTCCTCCATTTAAGTAAAGAAAGCGGCCTGTATGATCCCCTTGTCCTGAGTTCCTTTGAAAAAGTTTTGGGGACTGAAGCGAAGTTCGACCGCCAAGCCCTTTCAGTTGTCAACCTCAGAGAAAAGATGATTCTGGAGGAAAATATCTGGTCTTTAGACGGTACGAAAAAAATCCTTTCCAAGGGACATGAACTCTCTTCAACCATTCTGGAACATCTAAGAAAATTTCAAGATCTTTTCGGGATCCAGGAACCTGTCAAGGTCATGGTTCCTTTGACCCGGGATGATTAATCCTTAGTACGAAAATAAATTCATTGTATAGGAATTTCCTTTTTGGACGCAGATCGACTCGGATCGGCTGAAAGCCGATTGAATTCGGATCGGCAGAGAGCCGATCGTGCAGATTGCCAAGATTTTTAACATTAAGATATTGTTATCTGCGGGTATCGGCGAAAATCAGCGTCCTGATTCTTCTTATTCCATTCGGGATAAGACTTCCTGCAGATCTGTCGGCAGTTCGGAGAACCAGGTGAACGGTTCCCGGCTGACCGGATGGGGAAGGGATAACTGGCGGGCGTGGAGGAAAAATCGGCCTGGAGGGAGCCCCAATGATTCACCGGTTTTTGATCCGTAAAGGGTGTCGCCCAATACAGGGTGTCCTTGAAAGGCCAGGTGGGCCCGGATTTGATGGGTCACCCCGGTAATCAACCGGACATCGACCAGGGTATGGCGGGTATATTTTTTTATGGGCCGGACCTGAGTTGTGGCCCGATAGACTCGTCCGCGGTACTTTTCACCCAGGTCCTGGATCACTTTCATTTTTCGTTTATCCTCGGAATCATGGGCCAATGTGAAGGAGATAGTCCTGGGCCTTTGAAGGACCCCTTCGACCAAGGCTTGATAGGTTTTTTCCCACCTTTTTGCAGCCAGGTCTTTTTTGAGCTGTAACCAGACGCCCTGTTCCAAGGCGGCTACCAGCAAACCGGAAGTTCCAATGTCGAGACGATGAACCAGTCCGGGTTCCAGGGGTTTAGTTCCTACTTTAACGATTTCAGGCCGGAAGGCGACCAGGGCATTGGCCAGGGTCCTTGTTTCAAAGGGACTGAGCGGGTGGGTAGGCACAAGACCTGGTTTTTCAATCACCAGAAGATAGGGATCTTCAAACACAACCGTCAGCTTGAGGCCTTCATCGGAAACCGAAAAGGGGCTCAGGGGCCCGGGGATCTTCATCTCCAGGAGGTCCCCCGGGGAAGCCCTGAATCCTTTGGCTACGGGTCTCCCGTTGAGTTGAATGCACTGCCTGGAAAAAAGATCTTCTAAGATCCGGTGCGAAAAGCCGGGAAGGTGCCTTTTAAGGAAAACATCGGCCCGAATGGTTCCCACCAGGTCTTTGGGGACCCGCCACTGGAACCATTCGGGAGCAAAAAACTTTTGTTTACTCAAAGGTAAAATGCCGAGGAGGTCAGGTTAGTTAGGAAGGTTTTTTAGAGCCGTATATCTCCTCTCTTTTCGTAATCTGAACAGTACAAAAGGAAAATAAAAATCGGCTCTAAAAAATAACAGGTGGCTAAAACCTGAAGGATCATTTACCCGATCATCGGTTGTATAAATTGGCCTTCCGTTTGCGGCGGGCAGCTTCCCGCTGTTTTCGTTTTTTCTTAACGCTTGGCTTTTCATAGAACTCCCGTTGTTTGAGTTCTTTCTTCAGGCCGTCCATCTGCATTTTTTTCCGTAACAGCTTTATGCCCGCCTCAATGTTGTTGTCTTTGACAATCACATTGATGGACATCCTTTATAACACCCCTTTCTAATGGGAATATAAAAATCGAGGCAGTCTAATGCCTGGAAACACCATCCCGTCCGCTCGGAGCGGGTTACGGGGAACCCTAACTTTTTGATGAGACATTAATTTAAAATTAAAATAAAATAATATATCAAAAAAAAATAATAAGTCAAATTATTTTTTAGCTTGAGACCTATTTCATCGTTTATGATAAAAAACGATTTTGGGCAAGGTCAATATTTCTCTTGACAAAAAATGCGCTATTAAGCATAAAAAATTATTAAATAATCCGATCAGATAAAGGGGAACTCCTTGAAAAGGTTTTTTAGAAGGAAAGCCGTTGAACCCGAGCAGCCGGCCGACGACCCGGGGAAGCAGGCCAAAAAAGAGTTAATGGATCTGTTCATACACGACATGAGAGGACCATTGTCGGTTGTTGCTGTAAGCGCCCAGAAACTTCTCCGAAAAGAGGATCGCTGCGGCTCTTTGACCGAATCCCAGCAGGCCATTCTGGAACGGATTTTAAGAAATACCCAAAAGGCTCAAAACCTTATTCAGGAGATGATTGAGGTCTTTCGTTGTGAGGCCAATGTGTTCCATCAAGAGCATTTTTCCCCGGAAACGGTTTTGCGAGAGGCCTTATTGGATATTTTGGAAGTTCACCAGGGTAATGAGATCGAAAAGGTTTGCCAGGCTGAATCGGTCGAAAACTTTAAACAACTTTTAGCCGAACAAGGTGTTTTTTTTGAAATATCCGGTCGGTATAGGCGAGAGCCCTTTACCCATGACCCCAGAAAAGTGCAACAGATTCTCCGGAACCTGATCAGCAATGGCATGAAATACCGTCGAAAGCGGCTTTTTATCGATATTCATGGTGATCGGGACCTGATCATTTCGGTGGAAGATGACGGGCCGGGGATCCCCCTGGACGGGCAGAAGAGCATTTTCCAACGTTTCATACGTTTGAGCAACCCGGAAACGGCTCAAATCCCCGGGCTTGGGCTGGGTCTGAGTGGCGTGAAAACCCTGTTAGAGACCATGCAAGGGGAGATTACTTTGATCAGCAGAGAAGGGGTTGGAAGCCGATTCATGGTCAGAATTCCTCCTCTAACCGGACGAAAGGAGAAACCGATGGTGGAAGAATCCATTTTAAACGGCAAGAGGATCCTGGCGGTTGACGATGAACCGGATATCCTGGAGGTTTTATCCGAAGAGATTTTAGAGACCTGCCCGGATTGCCAGATCGATAAGGCCACCAATTTTGAGGCCGCCCAGGAGATGCTGAACTCCTGGAAGTACGACATCGTCCTTCTGGACATTATGGGGGTTCGTGGATTTGATCTCCTGGAACTGGCCGTTAAAAGGCAGTTTCCGGTGGCTATGCTGACGGCCCATGCCATGACTCCGGAGGCCTTAAGAAGATCCATCGAAATGGGAGCCCGGGCCTATCTCCCCAAAGAAAAACTGGAGGAGATCGTTCCTTTCCTGGAGGATATTCTGGAATACGAAGCCCCTGCCGGCTGGAACCGGCTTTTCGGAAAGTTGGGTGATTTTTTTGATGACCGCTTCGGGAAAAATTGGAAGAAATCCGACGATCGCTTTTGGCGGGACTTCAATACTAAAATTGAAGGCCGGCAGGATCGGGTCATTATTAAATAAGGAAAAAATTTAAATACAACTTGGATAGAAGGAGGGTTTATGAAAGAGACGTTACTGAAAAATAAGCATTTGCTGGCCGTGGATGATGAGCCGGATGTTCTGGCTGTAATTGAGGAAGAAATCTCGGATGCCTGTCCGGATTGCAAATTGGATAAGGCCACCTCCTATGAAGAAGCCGTCGAGCTGATGATCTCCTGGACCTATGACCTGGTGGTCCTGGACATCATGGGAGTTCGTGGTTTTGATTTATTGGACCTGGCGGTTAACCGCAAGTTCCCGGTAGCCATGCTGACGGCCCATGCCTTGTCCCCCGAGGCCTTGAAGCGGTCCATTGAGTTGGGGGCCAAGGCCTATTTACCCAAGGAAAAATTAGGGGAGATCGTCCCATTCCTGGAAGATGTGCTCCGCTATGAGACCATGCCGGGGTGGAAACGGCTTTTTGAAAAATTAGAGGATTTCTTCAGTAAGCGTTTTGGGCCGGATTGGCAGAATACGGATGAGAAATTCTGGAAGGATTTTAATGATAAGATGCAATTCAAAGAACCCAAGGATTAAGTAACACTTTATACTATTCTAAACAATAAGGAGACCTTTCCTCGTTACTGGTTGCTCGAAAAAACGGGTAACCAGTAACGCGTATCTATCAACACCAGAATATAACATATCTTGTAATCCTGTAAATCCTGTCTGATTTGATAGTTTAGGAATTTCCTTTTTGGACGCAGATCGACTCGGATCGGCTGAAAGCCGATTGAATTCGGATCGGCAGAGAGTCGATCGTGCAGATTGCCAAGATTTTGAATATAAAGAATAGTTATCTGCGGGTATCGGCGAAAATCTGCGTCCTAACTTTACCCCTACATCCCGGCATCTTTTAAGACGCTGTCGCTTTTATCATCCTTTTCGGCCCGCTGATGTTCTTCCTTTCGGACTTCCCGTCTCAGGAGCTTGCCGACCTTGGACTTGGGGAGCATATCTCGAAATTCGATATACTGGGGCACCTTATAAGAGACCAATTGCTTCCGACACCATTTGATGAGGTCATAACCGGTGATCCCCTTGACGTCTTCTTTAAGAACCACATAGGCCTTAATGCGTTCCCCTACTTTTTCATCAGGTATCCCTACTACACAAGAGCCGATAACCGCCGGATGTTCCTGAAGGACCGCTTCTATCTCGGAGGCCGATACCCTGTAGCCTTTATGTTTGATAGTGTCAACGGTTCGGTCGATAAAAAAGAGGTTGCCCTCTCCATCCATGGACATAATGTCGTTGGTGCGATACCATTTCCTGCCTTCTATCTCGATGAAAGATTCGACCGTTTCTTCCGGTTTATTGAGATAGCTGGTTACCATGAAGTCGGAAGAGACCAGCAGTTCTCCCGGTTGTCCCTTTTCCACAGGCGCGAGCGTCGAAGGGTCTACCAGTTTAATTTTTTTGCTTGGAACCACACGGCCGACACTTTTGGGGGGATTCGGAATATCCACCGGACACATGGTCACCCCACCGCAGGTTTCAGTCGCCCCATATCCCTGATAAATCACCTTTCCGAATCTTTCGTGCCATCGTTTGCCTACCTCCATAGGTAGAACGTCGCCGGCGCTATACCAGTATTTCACGCTGCTCAGGTTATATTGATCGGTTCGATCGTGTTCGAGAATCATGCGGTAAAGGGTGGGAACGCCGATCATGCTCGTTGCCTTGAACCTCTCCATGGATTCAAAGGTTGCATCCAGGTTTACTTTGGGCTGGATCATAAGCGTTCCCCCCACCAGGAGGGTGGACAAGGCACAGGCCTGGCCCATGATGTGAAATAAGGGGGCATTCCCCATGAGGATGTTTTCTTCAGCCGGGACAAGGGGTTCGCTTACCCTGATTTGCTCATTCACGCTGACTAAGAAAAGATCATGAGGGATCGGTACGCCTTTGGGATGCTTAGTGGTACCGCCGGTATAAAGAATCTCGGCAATGGCCCTTCCCTTTTGGGGGACGGGGAGGGCTGCCCCGGGAGTCTGAGGGGTGTTAAAAAGGAGGGATCTGAAGGAAAAAATATCTCCTCCGAGGGCGATTTTGCCTTTAGGGATGACATCGAAAAGATAACCGAAATACCTTTTCCACCAGGGAAGCAGGTCGGCCATCCGGGTGACGATAACCCTTTTTAGCCCCGTTTCCGGCATGACCCGCTTGACATAACCAAAATTGGTGTCGGCGCAGACAATGCTTTCGGCCCCGCTGTCATTGGCAATATACCGGAGGTCGGCGGGCGTATAGATGGGCGAGATGGGAACTGCAACCGCGCCGGCTTTCTGAATCCCAAACCAGGAGACCACCCATTGGACCGTATTCGGAAGATAAATGATGATTTTTTCCCCCGGCCTGACCCCGATGGCCGTCAGGGCGGAGGAGAAGCGTTCGGAAAGATCCTTTACTTTCCGGTAGGAGTATTTGGTGCCGAGATAGATGAGGGCGGGGTGGTTTTTCCGCCTCTCCGCCATGGTCTCGAAAGTTGAAAATATAGTATCCTGTTTAATAAGTTCCACTTTTCCCATCATACCCCAAAATAGGCGGATTTTACCTCCGGATTATCCATGAGTTCATCCCCTGTCCCGCTTAAGGTTAACATTCCGTTTTCGATGATATATCCCCGGTCGATCATAGGCAAGACCGGTCTGGCAAATTGTTCACTCAATAAGACAGTAATCCCTGATTTTTTTTTCAGGCTGGCGATGCCCTCCACCAGGACCTTTTGCATCACGGGGCTTAATCCCAGAAGCGGTTCATCCAATAGAAGAAGCTTGGGGCGGACTACCAGGGCCATACCAATAGCCAGCATCTGTTGTTCCCCGCCGCTGAGGAATCCGGCCTTTCGATTCTTTAATGGGACCAGGGCCGGAAATAATTCGAAGATAGTGTCCATGGTTTCTTGAATCTCGGCTCTTTGCCGTAAATAGCCGGCGATTTTCAGGTTTTCCAGTACGCTGCTTTCGGGGAATACCGGATGTCTCTCCCTGGAAAGAACGATCCCTTTCTTGACCCGGTCACTCGGCTTCATCTCGGTGACGTCCTCTCCCTGATAGACGATTTGACCATAGACGTTAATACGCTCTCCGCCCTTTCGTTTTTCCTTCAGACGCATATCAATAATGAGACCCGAGACCGTATTCATGAGGGTCGTCTTGCCGGCGCTATT
>JACRBX010000063.1 GCA_016219225.1 Deltaproteobacteria bacterium | reverse complement strand
TTGATAACCCTCCTGAGCCTGGGGAGTTTCATTTTCATCCGTAGTGTGGCCCTCCGTTTTCTTTTACGCTGGATCGACAGCACCTCTAAAATGGGTGAGATCGTTTTTTTATCCTTTAAAACCCCTTCTTTTTATTGGTGCCTGGCCATAGCCCTGACCATCGGGGTCGGTATATCCGATATCCCGGTCAGATATGTCTCAACCATCAACAAACTGATAGAAATCATCCTGATCCTGTCGATAACCGTGGCCGCTGCCAACTTGACCGGGGCCTTATTCAGAAATTATATTCAGAAACTGAGCCTCCCCATTCCCCAGACCGGCCTGGCCTTTGGAATCATCAAGGGATCGATTCTGGCCATTGGATTTTTGATCATTCTGGCTACCCTGGGAATTTCCATTGCCCCGCTGATTACCGCCCTGGGCGTGGGAGGACTGGCCGTAGCCCTGGCCCTGCAGGATACCTTGTCAAACCTTTTTGCAGGCATCCATATCCTCCTGGAAAAATCCATTCGAATCGGCGACTTTCTCCGAATGGAAAATGGCCAGGAAGGCACGGTTGAAGATATTACCTGGCGGACGACGCGGATCCGGATGCTGTCCGATAATATGGTAATCATCCCGAACAATAAATTATCTCAAAGTATCGTAACCAACTACTCCTTGCCGGATAAAAGGATGGTTATACAGATCCCGGTATCGGTTGGCTACGATCAGGACCCGGACCGGGTGGAGACCCTTCTTTATGACGAAGCCCTTAAGGCTGTTCAGGAGGTAAAGGGATTATTGGCCGAACCGGCCCCGACGGTTCGATTGATTCCAGGGTTTGGGGCCAGTGCTCTGGAGTTCACCTTGAATTTTCGGATTGAAGAGGTTGTCAATCAATACCGGATTATTCACGAGGTGCGGAAGCGAATCTTAAAGCGGTTTAAAGAGGAAGGGATTGAAATGCCTTTTCCCCAACAGATGATTCATCTTCGAAAGAGTTAGGGAAAAGGGATTTAACCTCGCAGAGAAAGGGTTCAACGCAACCCGTCTTCTTTCCTGGCTTGGTCTACGGTTAATCCGCCGATGCGGGCCAGGGGTCTTCCGGAATCGGTGACTACCAGGGCCACGACGATTTCATCCTGGCGGGGAGCGTCATAGACGCTGACGGTCATGGCATCAAAGTGGGAACGGACAAAGGCGGCATCTTTGTAATGGACCGGGACATCGATCCAGGTTCCGGGGATGCCCATCTTTTTGGCCGAAGGGATAATGGCCTTGCCTCCCCCCAGGGTCTCTCTGAAAGGCCCTCCTAATTTGGGGTGGAGGATGGCCCCGGCATGTTCCAGTTCCCCCTGAGTACCGACAATGACCCCCTTGCCGTAGGATTGGGCCTTTTCCGGCGGGATGCCTAAAAGCTCAAGGCATTTTTTACCCAACAAGGATCCTAATTCTTCTCCTATGGTGACCAGAGGGTCTAAATTTTCTTCATAACGATCCGCAAAAGGATTTTTGATCACCGCCAGGGCGGCTGCTTTTCTGGTCGGCGGCTGGATGGACTTTCCCATTTCCTGGTGGGTTTCTTCCAGCATCGTAACGATCTTTCGAATTTCCATGGTAATAACCTCCGCTATCAATATTATTATACTCCCTCGCTGTCCCCCTGAGGCCTGAGGGCCACCAACAACGAGTAACCAGTAACGAGTAACGTATGAGAATTTATAATATCCTGGCCGCCCTTTTAGGGGGCGGGGTGTTCCGGCTTGTTTTGACCACAACCTTTCCATCGACCAGGATGATGGAGATCCCCGGATTGTCCCCGGCCGAAAGGCAGGAAAGGAGATCATCGCCAGGGGAGCCCATGGAGGCATCCATAAAAACCAGGTCGGCTTCCCTGCCCGGGGCGATCAGTCCGCGGTTCAAACCGAAGAGGCGGGCCGTATTGCCGGTGGCCATGCACAAGGCCAGTTCCGGAGGGATACCGCCCAGAGAAGCAATCAGATTCAAGGTGCGTAAAATTCCCAGGGGAACCACCCCGGTGCCCGAAGGGGCGTCGTTGCCGAGAATGATCCGGTGAAATTCCTTCCTTTCGCTAATATGCCTGGATACTTCAACGGCTCGAAGGGGATTGCCGCAATGGACGATCTCCAGGGCATAAGAGGTTTGATCGATCAACTTGAGGGCCTCCTGGGTGGAGACGGCAGTCGGGCCTCCGTTGATATGGGAGACGATATCCGGGTCGGCGGCCATGACCATTTCGGCCGTTACGGTTGAGCTGCCGGGAATGGAGGTGCCCCCGGTGTGCATCATAACGATCATCCCCTGTTTTTTGGCCCAGCCGATTAGGGGTGCGGCCTCTTTCGGATCTTTGATCGAACCGAGCCCTACTTCGCCCACCACCTTGACCCCCTGGCCTGCCATCTCGATAAAATCCTCCTCGGTCAATCCTTTTTCCAGGATCACCGCGCCGCCGATGACTTTCATCCCGCCGGGTCGATAGGATTGAAAACTCTTAGCCGCTAAAATAGCCAGAGCCTTTACTCCTGCCGGATCTTTGGGACGTCCGGGCAGGTGGACTTCGCCGGCGGATATGGCTGTAGTGACGCCCCCGTGAAGCTCGCTTTCTAGAAAATTGATAGACAACTGCCTGGGGGTGAAATCCCCCAGGACGGAATGACAGTGAGAATCGATCAACCCCGGGGTAACGGCGGAACCGTTGGCATCGATAACAACGGCCCCTTCAGGTGGTTTGAGGGCATCGGCCTTCCCGATCTGGTCAATGAATCCATTCCGGATCACCAGGGTGTCGGCTGGAAGGATAGGATTTTCCCAGTCTCCTGAAATCATCAGGCCAATGTTGGTTATATAGACAGTTTCCATAAGGTTTCTTTGTTCTCCTCCCGGTAAATCAATTGGTTTATAAAAATTCTTGACATCGGTTTTGTTTAATTGTATTTAATAAATAAATTATAATTTAACTGAAAAAGAGTCAAGAGATTTTTGATAGGGCATGAGGTTTGGTAGAAAAAAATCAACAATTATGGAGGAAGCTATGAAAAAGTTGGGTTTGTTGGTCATGATTGGTCTGGTCCTGGGCATCTGGTCCTTTAACAGTGAGGCCGCCTCTTTCCGTATCGGAGTGGCCGTTCCCTTAACCGGCACTTTCGGCAAAGACGGCGCCCTGGTAAAAGATGCCTATACCTTCTGGGCTGAAACCATCAATGCCAAAGGGGGGATTGCCTCCAAAGGACAAAAATCCCCGGTGGAACTTATATTTTATGACGATCAATCCGATCCTCAGATGAGTGCCAAGCTGGTTGAAAAATTGGTCAAGGAAGACAAAGTCGATTTGATCCTGGGCGGGTTTGGCTCCAGTCAGGTCATGGCGGCCTCCGCTGTTTCGGAACGTCTTAAATTCCCCATGGTTTGCGGGTCGGCCAGTTCCAACGCCCTTTTTGAAAGAAAATTTAAATATTATTTTTCAACCCTGGGCAAGGCCACCGAGGAGATCCGGGGGGTTGTGGAGGTCTTTACCATGGTACAACCGAAACCGAAGACCATGGCCATTGTGGGGGCCAATATCCCTTTTACCGCCCAGGCCTGTGACGGATACGAGATGTATGCCAAAAAGTTCGGCTTCACTGTTGTCCATAAGGAGCTTTTTCCCCTGAATCTCCAGGACTATAATACGCTGTTGCAAAAGGTTAAGGCCAAAAACCCGGATGTCTTGCTGGTCGGCTCCCATATGGCCGTGGCCCTGCGGACGATGAAGGCCATGAAAGAGATCGATTTTAATCCGAAAGCGGTAGCTTTTTCCTATGGGCCTACGGTTCCGGCCTTTGCCCAGGGATTGGGAAAAGATGCCGAGTACGTTTTTGCCGCCAGTGAGTGGACCCCCAATCTGCCCTATAAAGATGCCTTCTTCGGAACGGCCGCTGATCTGAACAAGGCCTATCATAAACGCTTTAACCGCTTTCCCGACTATGTGGAAGTCGCTTCCATCGGAGGGGCTTTGGCCCAGCAGATTTCCATTCAAGAATTAGGAATAATCCCGCCGGTTAAGGAAGAAGACCGGGTAAAGTTAATGGAAAAATTACACAAAATAAATATTATGACTTCTTATGGCCAGATCAATTTTGGAGAAGACGGTGCCAATGCCGAACATCCGCCGGTGGCCGTCCAAATCCAGGGTGGAAAACTAATCAATGTTTATCCTCGGGAAGCGGCGGAAGGAAAGCCTTTATATCCCATGCCGGCCTGGGGGGAACGAAAGTAATTTTAGAAACCAGAATTCAGAATTCAGGAGTCAGAAGATAAAATCACTTAGTTTGGAGTTCGGAGTATAAGATTTTGCTCCGAACTCCGAACTAAATACTCCGAACTTTTATTTTTTCAAGCCTATGCTCCCTTTTATTCAAGCCCTGATCAACGGCCTCCTGCTTGGAGGGATTTATGCGGCCTTTTCCGCCGGCTTTTCCCTTATATTCGGCGTCATGGGTGTGGTCAATATCGCCAACGGGGAAATGGTCATGCTTGGGGCCTTTATCACCTTCTGGCTTTTTGAGCTGGTGAAGATCGATCCCTTCCTAAGTCTGCCTTTCAGCCTCATCGGTCTTTTTTGCTTTGGTTATTTACTCCAGCGGTTTATCATCAACCGGGTGGTCGGTGCTCCGCCCATCATGAGTTACATCATGACCTTTGGGATCCACCTGACCCTGGCCAATCTGGCCCTCCTGGCTTGGTCGGCCGATCCCCGGGTGATCACCACTTCCTACTCGGGGGCGAATCTCTCCTCCCTGGGGCTCACTATCCCTTTAGTCCAGTTAGCCACCTTCGGCCTGGCCTTTATCATCATCGCCGGTTTATACATCCTGCTTTATCGGACCCAAATCGGCCGGGCTATCCAGGCCACGGCCCAGGACAGGGAAATGGCCCGTTTGATGGGCATCAGTGTCCATAAGGTTTATGCCGTCACTTTTGGAATCGGAGCGGCCATAACCGGCATATCCGGCTCCCTGATCGCCGCCTTCCGCCACGTTGAAACCGGCATGGGTTTACCGTATACCATTATTGCCTTTTGTGTCGTCGTCCTGGGAGGCATGGGCTATATCCCCGGTGCCCTGGTGGGAGGATTGATATTAGGGGTCATCAGTTCCCTTTCGACATACCTCTTTACCGCCGGTTGGTCCACGGCTATTACCTTTTTTCTCCTCTATTTGATTTTACTTTTCCGGCCCCAGGGGATCCTGGGAAAGGGGATTGTGGAGTAATGAAGAAGTACGGCTGGCTCATAGGATTGGGAGCAGTGGGTCTGTTGGCCTGCCTGCCCTTCTTTAAATCCGGGTATGCCATCAATTTCCTGTTGATCGTCTTTTACTGGATCGGGCTCACCGGATGCTGGAATTTTATGAGCGGTTATACCGGGTACATCGATTTCGGATCGGTCACCTATGTCGGGGTCGGCTCGTACGTGGCCGGGGTCCTGACCTTAAAGGCCGGGTTACCCCTTTTCCCGGCGGTTTTGTTAGCCGGTCTGGCTACCTTTCTTTTGGCCCTCATGGTCGGTTGGCCGACCTTGAAATTGCGGGGGGCCTATTTTGCCATTGCCACCTTTGCCCTGGCCGAGGCCTTGAAGCAGGTCTGTGAAGAATGGAACTCCTTGACCGGGGGAGGAAGCGGGCTCACTTACAGCCTCCGCTTGGATGACCTGACCTATTATTGGATTTACCTGGGCCTGGCCGCCGGAGTGGTCGGCATGACTTTTTTCACCGACCGTTCCAAGATGGGCTATGCCATGAAGGCCATCCATCAGGACGAACAGGCCGCAGCCCGTGTGGGGATCAACACCCATTGGATCAAGATCCGGGCCTATGGCCAGAGCGCTTTTTTCATGGGCTTGTTGGGGTCGCTGGAGGCCAGCCGGTTGGGTTATATTACGCCGGTGGATGTCTTCAATGTTCATATCACCATCAAAATGGTCATCATGAGTCTTTTGGGAGGCATGGGAACCATTTTAGGGCCGGTTATCGGCGCGGGATTCCTCCAGGTCATCGAGGACGTCCTGGGGACCAGTTTCCTGAACTGGTATCTGGTTTTTATCGGGGTCATTATTATCCTGGTGATCATGTTTATGCCCAAGGGCATCAGCGGGGCCATAAGTCAGAGGGTGGCCAGGCTTTTGAGGAAATCATGATTAACTATTTCGGATTTCGGAATTCGGATTGCGGAGTTGAGAAGCCGAGGGAGATTTGGGCGTCGTGAAAGAAGTGCTGAAGGCCCAGGGGGTCTGTAAGAATTTTGGGGCTCTGGCCGCCCTTGCGGATGTCTCCTTCGATCTCGGAAAGGGAGAAATCCTGGGTATCATCGGCCCCAACGGATCCGGTAAAACAACCTTGTTCAATGTCTTGACCGGCATCCTTCGGCCCGACAAGGGGGCAATCGTCTTCGAAGGAAAAGAGATCTCCCGAACTCCAGCCTACAAGATCTGCCGGATGGGATTGATAAAAACGGCCCAGATCGTTCAACCCTTTTCCGGGATGAGCGTCCTGGATAATGTGGTCATAGGCGGTCTATACGGACAGAATCTTTCTTTGACCAAGGCCCGTCAGGCGGCCCTGGAGATCCTTTCGTGGGTGGGCCTTACCGCCATTGCCCAGGCCCCGGCCGAATCCATTACCGTGGCCATGCGGCGCCGGCTTGAATTGGCCCGGGCCTTGGCCACAGGCCCAAAAATCCTGTTGCTGGATGAAAACATGGCCGGTCTGACGCCCCTGGAAATCGAAGGGGTCTTAAAACTCCTGCGGGAGATCAACGCCCGTGGGATCAGCCTGATCGTGGTCGAACATATCATGCAGGCGGTCATGGGCATCTGTCAAAGAATAATCGTTCTCGATTACGGCCAGAAGATAGCCGAAGGGCTCCCCGGGGAAGTGGTCCGGAACCGGCAGGTCATTGAGGCCTATCTGGGTGAAGAATATGCTTAAGGTAACCGGCCTCGATGCCTTTTATGGTGATGTCCAGGTTCTCTGGAAAGTGAGCCTGGAAGTTGAGGAAGGCCGGATGGTGGCGGTCATCGGTCCGAACGGGTCGGGAAAATCCACCCTATTGAAGGCCATTGTCGGACTGGTGAGCCCCAGGGGCGGGAATGGAAAAGGGGCCATTCACTACCGGGGACAGGTCCTGGATGGAATGGTGCCGGAGAAGGTGGTCCGTCTTGGGATGAGTCTGGTTCCCGAGGGGGCGAGGGTCTTCCCGGAAATGTCCTGTCTGGATAATCTGAAATTGGGGGCCTATAGCCTGAAAGACCCTCATCGCCAGGCCCGGTTGCTCGATGACGTCATGGACCTCTTACCCAAACTGAAAGAAAGGGCCAAACAAAAGGCCAAGTCTCTTTCCGGAGGGGAACGGCAGATGTTGGCCATAGCCAGGGCCATGATGATGGACCCCGATTTTCTGCTCCTGGATGAGCCGTCTCTGGGACTCCATCCCTTGATGGTTTCTCATATTTTCAAGGCCCTGGAAGAAATCAACCGGCGGGGGAAAACGATTTTATTAATCGAACAGAAAGTGACCTTTGCCCTCAAAATGAGTCACTATGGCTATGTGCTGGAAAACGGCCGCCTGGTCCTGGAGGGACGGGGGGCGGATTTGATGACCGACCCTCATGTGCGCCAGGCCTATTTGGCGATGTAATTTCGGATTTCGGATTGGGGATTCAGTACAGCAGGTCGTTGCTTGTTGCTCGTTGCTGGTTGATCGTTAAAACGAGAAACGAGTAACAAGTAACGAGTGACAGGAAAATTCAAATATCTATGGACATCGGAAAAAAAGTCAAAGAACTGCGGGAAGCCAAAAACCTGACCATCAAGAAACTTTCCGAATTGGTGGAATGCACTCCTTCCTTGATTTCACAACTTGAACGGGGGAAGACCGACCCTTCTATTTCCATGTTGAAAAAAATCGCCGAGGCTTTGAACGTCAACATCACCAATTTTTTTATGGGCACCATGAACGATGAAGATGTGGTAACACCCATAAAAGGCCGGGTCGACATCCAGTTGAAGCGCTGGCAGGCCAAGATACAATCCCTGGTCAAAAATGCCACCAACAAGAAGATGCAGCCCTTTTACACCGTGATCAAGACCGGCGGCGGCGCCCACGGCATGTATTCTCATGCCGGGGAAGAATTCGGGTTTGTTCTTCAAGGGGAGTTGGAACTGGTATTGAATAATAAAGTCCATATCGTTCAGAAAAATGAGAGTTTTTACTTTTCTTCACAGATCCCCCACGATTGGGGAAATAAAGGCAAAGAGGATGTGATCGTCCTCTGGGTGATCACACCACCGACATTTTAAATACCGTTCGGCGTTAAGCGTTCGTCGTTCGTCGAAAACCATTTCCATGATTCGTCGCGCTCGCTTACGACGGGCATGAGATTTGTTCGAAAATTGGATTTGTTTTATGTGGGACAGCCCAGCGTTTCGCGGGGCTGTGAACCGCTGATGACAGCCGAGGGCGGCTGTCCCACATATGAATCGTTCAGATCAGGAGGGAACCAATGGCACTACTTCCGGAAGTAAACAAGCATTACGGAAAATTAAAATTATACCTTAACGGACAGTGGGTTGAACCGAAAAGCAATCGCACTTTCGAAACCACCAATCCGGCCACCGATGAGGTGATCGCCGAGGCACCGGTGGCCTCCATGGAAGAGGTCGAGCAGGCTATAGCCACGGCCCAGGAGGCCTTTCTAAAGTGGCGGGACGTCCCTTTGAGGGACCGGGCCAAGCTGGTCTTTAATCTTCGGGAGACCTTTGCCAGGCACCATGAGGAACTGGCTCGCATCCTGGTTCAGGACCACGGCTGTACAATAGAAGAAGGCCGGGGGACGATCTCCAGATGCATGGAGAATATCGAAGCCGCCGGGAGCGTCTTGTACAGTCTTTACAAGGGCGAGCATGTGGATCAGTTGGCCACCGGGATCGACAGTTACCTTCTCCGGGAACCGGTCGGGGTGTTTTTGATTATCACGCCGGGCAACATCCCCATGCATGCCTGGTCTTCATTTGTGCCTTATGCCCTGGCCTGCGGCTGCACGGTTATTGTGAAGCCGAGCCGCCAATGCCCGGTATCGGCCGATGCCATGTTCAAGATGCTCGACGAAACGGGTTTTCCCCCCGGCGTAGCCAACCTGCTCCATATGGGGCCGGAAAGGGATTTGAATAAACGGATCATCTCGGACCCGAGAGTAAGAGGGGTAGGGCTCATCGGCTCCACCCGGGTGAGTAAGGAACTGTTCGAGCTGTGCGGGAAATATGGGAAGCGCTCTTCCTTGAACGGAAACGGCAAAAATTATATCGTCATCATGCCCGATGCCGATATCAATAGTTCCGTCCAGTATATCCTGCGTGGTTGTTTCGGTTTGAGCGGTCAGCGCTGTCTGGGCTCGGACAACGTGGTTGTTATCGGCGATAACAAGATGTATGCGGAGATAAAAGAAAAGGTGATCTTGGGTGCCAAGGCCATGAAGATGGGGTATGGGCTGGATGAGAGTGTGGCGCTTGGTCCGATCACCACGAAAAGGGGTAGAGACCAGGTGGCGGCCTTCGTTGAAGAGGGGCAAAAGACCGGTGCTAAACTCCTCCTGGACGGGCGTTCTGCCCAGGTTAAGAATTATGAAAAGGGGTATTTTTTCGGGCCTACCATTTTTGAAGGGGTCACCACCGATATGTGTCTGGCCCAGGAAGAGGCCTTTGGCCCGGTTTGCAACCTTTTCAGGCTGAACGATCTTGATCAGGCCATCGAGACGATTAACGGAACCAATTACGGTCATTCGGCCTGCATCGTCACCGAGAGTGGAAAGGCCGCCCGTAAATTCATCCGGGAATGTGAAGTGGGTAATGTGGGGGTCAATGCCGGAATCCCCCAACCCTATGCCTTCTTCGGCCTGGGTTCCAAGAAAGATTCCGCCTTCGGAAACTCCAAGTCGAGAATGGATTCGGTAAAGCTCTTCCTGGATGAAAAGACGGTCACGGTCAGGTGGGTTTAGCGTGAAAATACCGTTACGGGTTGCGGGTTACGAGTTACGGGTTTAGAGCCAACCTTACTTTCTGACTCATTATTCGTTATTTTTATGCTTCGTGGTGACCCAATGGGGCAGGCGGGTTTAATACGATAGGGTTTATGATAGTAAATTTTGTCTTAAACGATCAACCGGTATTCGTGGAATGCTCGGGCAGTGAAACCCTGCTTTCGGTGCTACGGGAGCCATTCGGTTTGTTGGGGGTCAAAGAGGGCTGCGGGATCGGGGAATGCGGGGCCTGCACGGTCCTCCTGGACGAGCGGGCCGTCAATGCCTGTCTGGTGGCCGTGGGGAAGGTCCAGGGACGCCGGGTCCTGACTATTGAAGGATTGGCCAAAGAAGGAAAACTCCATCCCATCCAGGAGGCCTTTGTCGATCTGGCTGCCGTTCAATGCGGCTTCTGCACTCCGGGCATGGTCCTGGCCACTTATGGCCTGCTCAAAGAAAATCCTGCGCCCAGTCGGCAGGAGGTGATCGAGGGTCTGGCTGGAAACTTGTGCCGTTGCACCGGGTATCATGATATCATCCGGGCCGTTCAAAAGGCGGCCAAACAGTTGAGGAAAGGCTGATGGATCCCAAGTATATCCCGGCCCGATCCCTTGAAGAGGCCCTGGACCTTCTTGATCGTCAAGGGGAAAAGACCCGCATCCTGGCCGGCGGCACCGATGTGATGGTGGCCCTGCGCACAACCCGCTTGGAATTCGGCATTGTCCCTGAATTTCTGCTCGACGTTTCAGCCCTCCCTGAACTGAAAGAAAACCATTTCAAGGATAATCAGGTGAGCATCGGAGCGGCCGTGCCTTTTCGGGTCCTGGAAACAAATCCGCACATTCAAAAAAATTGGCCCTTATTAGCCAGGGCCTCTTCCCGGATCGGCTCTCCTCAGGTCCGTCATCTGGCCACCCTGGGCGGTAATGTGGGCAGTGCTTCCCCTGCCGGGGACGGCATTACCCCCCTGGTCGCCTTATCGGCCGAGGCTCTGGTCCGTTCGGCAAGAGGGAGCCGTCAGGTGCCCGTGGAGGATCTCATCACCTCCCCGGGGAAAAACGCCCTGACCGGCGATGAGCTGATCGTTTCTTTTTCCCTGAATGCCCCTCTCCAGCCGGAGGCCTGTTTTTTCGATAAAATTATGCGCCGTCAGGCCGTGGCTATCGCCCGTATGAATCTGGCGGTCCAATTGGCCCTTGATTCTTCCGGCAGGATCTCTTCAGCGGCTATCGCCGCCGGGGCGATTTTTCCCAGACCCGGGAGGTTGACCGAGGTCGAGCAACTGCTTGTGGACCAATTTCCGGATGAGGAACTTTTTACAATAGCCGGGGAAACCGCCACCCGGATGATGCTTGATGTGAGTGGGCAAAGGCCGTCTATGGAATATAAGGTCCCGGCCCTAAAAAAGTTGGTGGCCTGGGGTTTGAAACAGGCCGGCCGGACGGATGGGTGATTTTAGAATTTGTTTTTTAAATGTAGCACAGCCGCCCTCGGCTGTTTCCACAATCTTAAACCCATTTTCATACTTTTTAGGTAGTGCCCCATGGGGCATGCAGTTTTGACACGAAAATACCGTTCAACGTTCAAAGTTCAATGTTGACGGACATGCAGAGAGTCAATGATCGTCTCTTCCTCCGTCATTCCCGCGCAGGCGGGAATCCAGGTTTAATGGCGATTGGGTTTGTGCCTTTCTTCCGGAATGGCACAAAAATCCAGGTAATCCTGTAAATCCTGTCAAAAAAAATGTTTGAAATCAACAAAGCTGAACAATGGCAGTAACTCAAATCATCGGTAAAAGCCCAAGACGAATCGGGGCGGAAGAAAAGGCGAAAGGCCAGACCCTTTTCGGGGCCGATCAAAGCCGGCCCGGAGATCTTTATTTAGCCGTGGTCCGGGCTTATCAAGCCCCGGCTAAAATATTGAGGATCTGTTGGGAGGCCGCAGCAAGGATGCCCGGCGTAGTCCGGGTCTTTACCGCCGCGGATATTCCGGGAATCAACCAAATCGGTATCATCCCCATGACCAAGGATCAGCCGGTGTTGGCCGAGGGAATCGTTCGCTATCCCGGCGAAGCAGTAGCCCTGGTGGCCGCTGAATCGAAGGAGAGAGCCCTGCAAGCCGCCAGGGCCGTGGTTCTGGAACTTTCTCCCCTGCCCGGGGTCTTTGATCCCTTGAAGGCCCTGGAGCCCGGTGTTCCCCTGGTCCATGAAAAGGGGAATCTGCTCTTTCAACAGGGGGTCGTCAAGGGGGAGGCCGAAGAAGCCCTGAGCAAATCGGCGTATCGGTTGAGACGTTTTTATTCTACATCACCATTGGAACATGGGTCCCTGGAACTCGAAGGGGGCCGGGCGGAATGGCAGGACGGCCAAATCATTATTCAGGCCTGCACCCAGAATCCCCATTACGATCAAAGTGACCTGGGCCGATTGTTGGGCCTTCCTTCTGAAAAGATACGAGTTGTGCAAACGGCCACCGGCGGCGGCTTCGGCGGCAAGCTGGACCTGAGCGTCCAGAGTTACTTAGCCCTGGCTGTTTATCACCTTAAAAAGCCGGCCAGTTTGGTCTATAGCCGGGAGGAGTCTTTTTTAAGTACCTCCAAGCGCCACCCCCTGTGGATCGATTATGAAAGCGGGATGGATGAACAGGGCAAACTGACGGCCGTTAAAGTAGACATCCTGGGGGACGGCGGGGCCTATGCTTCCTACGGCGTGGCGGTCTGTATGCGGGCCGCGGTCCACGCCACGGGTCCTTATGAAGTCCCTCATGTGCTGGTCGACAGCCGGATGACTTATACGCATAAACACTGGTGCGGGGCCATGCGGGGCTTCGGTGTGCCCCAGATGGCCCTGGCCCATGAGGGCCAGATGGACGGTCTGGCCCAGGCCATTGGGATGGATCCCCTGGAGTTCCGCCTCCGTAATTGTCTGAAGGTCGGTTCTCAAACCGCCACCGGGCAGGTCCTTTCCGTCAGTGTGGGGATTGAAAAATGCCTTCGGCGGATCCAAAAAATTTATCACACCTGGCAGGGCAGGGCGGTTTCGGATCAGGATGTCCTCCGGGGGATAGGCCTGGGAGCCATGTTTTACGGCCTGGGAAATACCGGAGTAAGCAATCCCTCCACGGCCCAGATCCAGGTTTTACCCAACGGGAAGCTGATTCTCTTTACCGGTGCCGCTGACATCGGCCAGGGATCGGACACGGTCTTGTGCCAAATGGTGGCTCAATATTTCGGGCTTCCCTTGGAGCTGATTCAGTTGGTCCGGGGAGATACGGCCCGAACCACCAGTTCCGGGGCCACCTCGGCCAGCCGGCAGACCTATATCTCGGGAAATGCCGTCCTGGCGGCGGCTCAAACCGTTGAGGAGTTGCTGCTGAAAGAGGCTGCCCTGGAATGGCATCTGGATCCCCAGGCCCTTCGCCGGGAAGGGCCTGTAATTGTGGCCCCCGACGGCCGCTCCGTGGAAATATTCAAAATGGCCTCCCGTTTTGCCGTTCAGGGAAAGGAATTGAAAGGCCATGGCCGCTTCGACCCGCCTGTGACACGCCTGGACCATAAAATCGGACAGGGAAACCCCTATGCCAGTTATGCCTTTGCCGCTCAAACGGCCTGGACCGAGGTGGACCGCCGATCAGGATTAGTCCGGGTCCCTCGGGTGGCCGCGGCCCATGATGTGGGCAAGGCTATCAATCGACGGGGGGTTTTCGGGCAGATCTGCGGCGGGATCGTCATGGGCATCGGGTTTGCCACTATGGAGGAGTATATCCCGGGGAAGACCGATAATTTCAGGGAATACCATTTGCCCACCATGGCCGATGTGCCGCGGATCACACCGCTTCTGGTGGAGGATGAAGAACCCAGCGGGCCTTACGGGGCCAAAGGGGTGGGAGAGCCGGCCCTGATCCCCACGGCCCCGGCCGTTGCCGGAGGGGTTTCCAAGGCCGTAGGAAAGCCCATGACGCATCTGCCTTTGAGTCTGGAAAGGGTCATGAGCGAGTTGTAATTAAGACGAAGATTCAGTTTCGAGTTTAGAGTTCGGAGTTCGGAGCAATTGGGTTTGGCAATTACTTGAATCCTTGAATCCTCGAATCCTGATTTGACGAGACCATCCATCGTTTAGAAGAGAAAGCTATGATCATCGATCCTGAAAAATGCACTGCCTGCGGGTTGTGTGTCAAAGACTGCCCCATCGAGTGCGTTCAACTGCTTGACGGGAAAGCGGTTATCGGTCCGGACTGCGTAGAGTGCCGCACCTGTCTCAGGGTCTGCCCGGTGCAGGCCGTACAGGAGATGACTGAAGATTTTCCGGGTCGGATCATTTGTACGGCCTGTCCGGTATGTTGCCGGATCAGTCCTGACAAGACCGGGGCCTGCCGGAGGTTCGCCAATCAACAGGGGGAGCTGGTCCGGGTAAAACCTCTGGTCTTTTATGATGAAATTAAGCATCTCATACCCTCGGCACCCTCTTCTTATCTGACGACGCCCCTGATCACCGGCATCGGTGCCGGCACGACCTATCCGGATCACATCCCGGCCCCCTATATTGTCAGCGGCCGGCGGGAGGAGGTGGACGTGGTCACGGTCGTGACCGAGGCGCCCCTTTCCTATTCGGGTATAAAAATCAAAGTGGACACGGATGCGTCTCTTGGCCTGGAAGGGGCGGAAATCCGTTTCGAGGGCCGTCCGGTGGGCATGGTGGAGACCGAGGAGTACGGTTCCAAGATCCTGGCCGTGGGCGGGGTGAACCGGTTGACGGGAAAGCAGGGCTTTGCCGTGGCCCGGGCCATAGCGGCCGTGGCCAATCGTCAGGCCATTGACCTGACCATAAAAAAGGGCGCCCGTTTGACCCTCCAAGTGGGCCGGCCGCCGATAATCAATGGGCAAAAAACAGGGCGCATGCGGGTGGGTTGCGGCTCGGCCACGGCCGGACTCTTTGCCCCTTTATTTAAAAAAGCGGCTGACGAAGTCATCGTCCTGGATGCCCACATCACCTCCCAATTAAGCCGTCATGCTTCCGGACGGGCCATGGGCATGAAGCCCACGGGTATCCGTCTGGTCTTTCCCGAGTCCACACCGGGAAGATGTTTCGGCCGCAGCGGCTCAGGCTGGGGAGGCACCCCGATTGAAAATCCTCTGGAGATTATTGCTTCAATAGATCCGAACAAGACACCGGTAGGAACCAGATTGTTGATCACTGAAACCACCGGGGAGCGGGCGGCCTTTTTTATCTATTCCGCTGATAAAGGCTTTATTGAGCAACCCCTGACCCCGGAAGCCGAAGAGGCCGTTTCTACTATCCAGGAAACCTGCGAGGCATCAAAGGTCTCGGCTTTGTACGTGGGCGGGGCCGGTGGCTCGGCCCGGGCCGGGGTCACCCGCTACCCGTTAAAACTGACCCAGGCCGTTCATCAAAGAAAGGCCGTCCTGACCGTCGGCGGTGCGCCGGTATTCGTTTTGCCCGGGGGAGGCATCACCTTTTATGTGGACGTGGAACAGGTTCAGGAAGGGGCCTTCACCTGGACCCCGACCCCGGCCATCATTTCTCCCCTGGAATATACCATGTCTCTTAAAGACTACGAAGCCATGGGCGGCCATGTGCAGGCCATCCGTCCTTTTTCCGAAATCCGCGGGAAACTGATAAAATGGAAACAACCCCGACGCCGATAATGTCTTCTTGTCTCCCATCGGACCCTGGTGTTCCAGGCTCCGAATTCCCTCCGGGGCGTAGGCCCCTCTGGGCCGGAGGCCGAACTCCGAACCCCGAATTTTATTGTGATCTCAACCCGAAACCCATTTGCTCCGAACGCCGAACTCTGCACTCCGAACTCATTTCTGATTCTAACGCCGAACGCTCTTTTGGTTCACACTCCGAACCCCGAACTCCGAACTCCGAACTTCCCCCCCCCATCCACGTCCTCTCCCCCGCCCTGATCCTCGTCGATTGGGGTCCCATGACCCTGACCCTCTCGGTCTGGGCCGATAACCAGCCCCGGCCGGTTATGGCCGTTCAATCGGCCATCAAGGCCCTGGAGCTTCTGGGTCAATTGGCCGAATATCAGAACCTCCTCAAAACTCCCTCAAATAAATTAAAAAGAGAGGGTCTTCTTCCCCCTTTAATAAAGAGGGCTTTTTCAGCCTGCCGGAAGGTTTCTGCGGAATTGACCGGGATGGCGGCCGTGGCCGGATTGGTAGGCGATGAGATAGTTACCTCGGCTCTGGCCCTGGGCGCAGACCGCGTCATCGTCAACAATGGCGGGGATATTGCCCTTGGTATGAAGGGAAAACAAAAAATTCGAGTGGGTTTAAAGGATCCCTTTGAAGAAAGGGTTTCCCATGTCCTTGAAATTTTTCCGGACCAGGGCATAGGCGGTGTGGCCACCAGCGGCTGGGGAGGAAGATCGTTTTCGCCGGGGATCGCCGATGCGGTCAGTGTCTGGGCAGCCGATGGTGCAACCGCCGATGCCGCGGCCACCTGGATCGCCGGGGAGATGAAACTCGATTCCCCCAAGGTGGTCCGCTGTCCGGCCAAAGAACTGGACCCGCAGACGGATATTCCCCATCTCCTCATTACCCAAGAGGTTGGCCCTTTGAGCTTTGAAGAGAAAGAAACGGTTTTAGCCGCCGGGGCCGCCGCCGCAAAGGAATTGATCACCAGGGGAGTTATCAAGGGTGCCTACTTGGCCGTCCAGGGCAGCTACCGCTGGATCGCCTCCCAGGAACCCTTCCCCCAACCCCAGCATCATTAGAAAAATCAATTAGCCACGAACCCACCCCGTTGGAATAGAAATGCAAGAGAATTCTACGGGGCAGGCACGGACGGACACGGAAAAAGGCCTGATTTCACACCCGCCTATCGTCCTGGTCCGCCACAGGCGGACTTGAGCACGCAGAGTAAGCCGATAAAGGCAGAGATGGTTTTTGACTGCCATTCCTCGCAATGGTCAGAGATTTTCCTTTGGACGGTAGAGTTATCCGGAAATTTTAGAATAATTGTTGACAAAAGGCAGACATCAGCGCATCATTTATAAAATGAAATATTTAAATTGGAGTTATGAAAAAAATGAAATATTGAAGTCTAAGCGCGGGATTTCCTTTGAGGAAATTGCTTTTTTAGTCGAATCTGGTCAGATACTCGGAATTGAAGAAAATCCAGGAAGACCTGATCAAAAAATATATATTCTGGAAATTGAGGGCTATGCCTTTGTTGTTCCTTTTGTGGAAAAAGAGAATGAGATCTTTCTTAAAACGGCCTTTCCGAGTCGGAAATATACAAAGCGCTATGGCTTAATGGGGGAATAATGATAAAAATAAATAAAAAGGCATTTGAGCCGATTGATAAAGAAGAAAGAGATTTGATGGAATCACTTGATCGAGAAGAGTGGAACCCTGTTAAAAATATTAAACAGGAAAAAGAAAAAGCCCAGATGGCAGCCCGAAACACTCTGAAAAAAGATAAACGCATCAATCTCCGTCTAAGTCAAAAGGACTATCATCAAATTCAGATAAAGGCTATTGAAGAAGGCATTCCATATCAAACATTTATTTCAAGCATTATTCATAAATATTTGAATGGGTCCCTATCTCCGAAAGCATAGATTGGAACAGAACCACTGAGGATTGCCGAATGGTTTCAACCGAGAACACTCCTATGAAGTGGGCGCAAGATAGCCTTTGCCTTTCCTTTGGGCTTTGAGCCTTTCACCCAGCCTCTCGCTTTTTGCCTTTTTTTCACTGAACCCCGAATTCTTTTCCTCACCCTTTGACCTTTGAGCCTTGAGCTTTGAGCTTCTTTTGATCTGCCTTTCCTTTGAGCTTTGAGCTGTTTTTTCGCTTTGAGCTTTTCCCTCGAGGTGGAAAGGATTTCTTGATTTTATTAGGATGATATGGTAAATACCTTGTCAGAATAATCAATCTTAATAACCTTATCTGCCCAAAAAGGGGATATTGTATGGTTAAAGGATGATCGAAAACCCCATTTCCTAAAATAAGGAGTGGGGTTTTGTTCTTTAGGCCCCGGCTCTGGAGAGCCTAAAAATCAATTAGCCACGGATATACACGGACACACAGGAACGAGAGAAATATTTTTCATTGTCGAAAATACCGACAATGAAAAACCATCCAGGCTCCTTAGCGCCCTCAGGCCGAATGCTGAGATTGTTTTGGGTGTCATCAACGGCAGCCAAAAAGAATAACCCGCTCTGCGAACCCTGAGAACTCGAACGACCTAAGGAAGTGGGCGAGAGACAAATGACATCAAGATTGAGTGTTTTGCAAATGAAAGAAATTGAAATTTCAGAAGAACCGATCGAACTCTATAAAACCTTGAAGTTCGAAAATTGGGTCGCCAGCGGCGGTGAAGCGAAACATGTGATTTCTGAAGGCCAGGTCATGGTAAACGGAAAGGTCGAAACCAGAAAACGAAAAAAGATTTTTTCCGGTGATGTCGTTGAATTTGAAGGAAATAAAATCCGCGTGAAAGTCAAATGAAAATATGGGTTAGGAAACGCATGACGAGTATGAGCGATTGATAGGAGTCCGCTAACAGGGGGCAGGGCAAGGATCCGCGGGAGAATCACCCACTCTCCTGTTAGCCCGTTCGCTGGCCGGACGTATGGACCTCTAAGTTTTTATAGACAGAGCTTGGCAAAGAAAATATAATAGGTGCAAAATGAGTCCGACGATACTGCGAGAAAGAGGCTACCGTTTCTTTTTCTTCTCCCGGGAGGAATCTCGCGCTCACGTCCACGTAGTTTGCGCGGATGGCGAAGCAAAATACTGGCTCAGTCCCGAAGTCGAATTGGCCAAGAACCACGGTCTCTCACACTATCGGCTGAAAGAAATCGAAGGGATTATTGAGGTGCATTATGAAGAGTTTAAACGCGCTTGGGCTGAACGCCTCGGTTGAAGTTACGCATGTCTCAAGCAATGGAGTTTGGCTGCTGGCTGGAGACAAAGAGATGTTTATGCCCCATGATGAGTTCCCCTGGTTCAAAGATGCTCCCGTGGGGAAAATCCTGAATGTCGAGGAGCCTTTTCCAGGACATTTCTATTGGCCGGACCTTGACGTAGATCTCACTGTTGAAATGATCGAACATCCGGAGCGGTTTCCACTAAAAGCAAAAAGCGCATGACCCGCCTCTTTCCTTAAGTCCCCAGAGGGACGTTTCTCAAGCGTAGCGCTCCTGTATTCTCCGCCTTTGAGCTTTCAGCTTTTTTCCCGGGCACGGCAATAACTTCTTGATTTTATTAGCATGCTATGGTAATCAGCTTGTCAGACGGGTTTTCCTTCTACTTTTTGCTGAAAAGTTATTAAAAATCAATAAAATGGATTAATTTTGGCATGAATTTTGTAGGCATGTAAATATCATTTTTTTCTTGACATATATTATTTTAGTATTATTATGTAGCCATG
>JACRBX010000062.1 GCA_016219225.1 Deltaproteobacteria bacterium | reverse complement strand
TTGAACGGCTGGAACCAGGCGCTGTATTTTGTCCTTCATAAGATAGTCATGGGCCCCGTTTTTCATGGCCTCCACAGCCAATTCTTCGCCGATGGTCCCGGAAATGAGGATAAAGGGGATATCCGTCCCTGTTTCCTTGAAGAGCTTAAGGGCCTGAAGGCCATTGAATTTCGGGAGTTTATAGTCGCACAGGATAAGGTCCCAGGTCTTTTCCCGGAAGGCAGCACCCATGGCCTCGGCGGTTTCCACCCGCTGGTGTTCCGGGACGTAGCCGCCCCCCTCCAGTTCCCGGATCATCAACAGGGTGTCATCTTCCGAGTCCTCGACAACCAGGACATTCAGGGGTATTCCCATTCTTTTCTCCTTATGGTTTTTTGCTGGGGGCCGGCTCATTCCAGACCAGCCAGTAGAGCCCGAGTTGTTTAATGGCCTCATTGAATTGATCGAAATCGACTGGCTTGCGAATATAGCTGTTGGCCCCCAGGAGATAGCCGTTGTTCAGGTCACTTTCTTCATTGGATGAAGTAAGGATAACCACCGGCAATAGCTTGGTCCTTTCGTTGCTGCGTAACTGACGCAAGACATCGAGACCGTCGAGCCTGGGCAATTTAAGGTCCAATAGGATAACAGTAGGCAAGGCCGGAAGTTCTGGTCCGGCATATTTCCCTCTCCCGAAGAGATAATCCAGGGCTTCGACCCCGTCCCGGGCGACGATCAGCGGGTTGGCAATCTTTTGCTGTTCCAGTGCCCGAATGGTCAATTCCACATCATCGGGATTGTCTTCCACCAGAAGAATCACTTTGTGGCGCCTTTCGTAATTTTCCATTTTAGATGATTCCTTTCTGTGGTAACACTTTAGTTGTTTGAAAAGAGAGTTTTTTCACCGCAAAGCCGCAAAGGACGCAGAGAGATTTTTTTGAACAATCCCGTGAGAGGCGGGATTGTTCAAACCAGGTCTGGACTCCGTCCCAGAGTGCTTCCGTCCAATTAATTACCCGTAGGGTAACGAAGTTTATTGTTTGCCGGCCCCTCACCGGCAAACAATAAAAATCTTTTTCTTTGCGCTCTCTGCGCCTCTGCGGTGAAAACAGTTTTTCAAAAAACTAAACTGATTCAAAAAACCTTAAATTGGCTATGGGCTACTTTTTCCTTCCTTCGACATTCGATATTCATCATTCGTTTTTATATTCAAGCCCGGGACCTTTCCTGCCCGGTCCCATTCCACGTCCCATTCCCGGTCCTTTTCCCCAAGGGAGCCCTCTCCCGCAATGAAATCCCCAATCCATTTCAGGAAATAATTTTTCCCGTTGTTCCGGGGTTAAGATCCTCAAAGCCTCCTGTTGAAAAAAAAGGGAGCGCTCTCTGGCCTGCTGATAAAGGGATTGAATCTCACGCCGTAATTCTTCCCCCTTTTCTCCCTTATATTCTTCCGAAGCCAGGGTCCGCAGTTCCAGACGCTTGAGCATGATTTTTTTTCGATTTTGAATCAGTTCCTGGCGAAATCGGCCTCTGAGATCCTTCAGGGCTTGAACCTGCTCTGGAAGGAGATTCAGTTTTCCGGCCCAGGGCTCCGGATCAGGTGGGGCTGAAAAAGCTTCGCTTCCAACTAAGTGGAGTCCCAATCCAATGATCCAGAGAAAGTAAATGATCTTTTTTACCATACTTAATTAAAGAAAGGTCTTAGGTTCAAGGTGTGCGGAACAAAAAGTAGTACCTGATTTTTAACCTTACACCTTATACCTTGCACCTTGTACCTTGTACCTATGCCTCACGCTTTAAGCCTTTCCAGCGCCAAATGATACAGTTTGATATATTCCCGGGCCGAGACCTCCCAGGAAAAATCCTGGGCCATGGCGTTTTTCATTAAACGCTGCCATTGGTTTTGATTCTTAAAAACCGTCAAGGCCTCCTGAAGGGCGGCCCATAAGGCATCGGATTGAAACTCATTAAATTTAAAACCGGTCCCTTGGCCGGTCCGGGGATCAAAGGGAATGATCGTGTCATCCAGGCCGCCGGTGGCCCGCACCACCGGGATGGTCCCATACTTGAGGCTGTAAATCTGGTTTAAACCGCAGGGTTCATAGAGGGAGGGCATGAGAAAGAGGTCGCTGCCGGCCTCGATTTTATGGGCCAGGGCATTATCAAAATCCAGACAAATCCCTAATTTCCGGGGATACTTTTCAGCCAGATCCGTAAACAGGCGGTGATACTTTTCTTCGCCGGTGCCGAGTACCACCAGAGCCACTTTCTCATTCAAAAGTCGGTCCATGATCTCCGCCAGGAGATTAAAGCCTTTCTGATCGGCCAACCGGGAGATAATTCCCAGAACCGGATAGTCCAAGAGGTCCCCGGGTAAATGAAACCGGTCCAACAAATCCTTTTTACAAGCCTTTTTGCCGGAAAGGTTCCGGACGCTATAATTTTCCGCCAGAAAGGAATCGGTTTCCGGATTCCACAGCCCATAATCCACCCCGTTGATGATTCCGAACAGGTCATCACGGCGATAGCTCAAGATCCCTTCCAAACCGCAGCCATACTCGGGGGTTTGGATTTCCTGGCTGTATTTCCGGCTGACCGTGGTGATGATCTGGCTGTAAACGATCCCGGCCTTTAACAGATTGGCCTGACCCCAGAACTCCAGGCCCGCGGGCGAAAAGGATTCCCAGGGCAATCCGGCCAGTTCGACGATCTCCTTGGGAAAAGGCCCCTGATAGGCCATATTGTGGATGGTAAAAACAGAAGCCGTGTCCCGGTAAAAAGGATCGAAGCCCCGCCTGAAATGCAAACAGGCCGGAATCAAGCCGGTCTGCCAGTCATGACCGTGGATGATATCCGGCTGGAAATTCAGGGCCCGGGCGACACTCAGGGTTCCCTGGGAAAGATAGACAAACCGGTTGTCATTATCGAAGTAATCCCCTTTGGAAGTCCCATAAAGATTCATGCGATCGTAAAACTCGTCCCTCTCAATGAAGTAAATCGGCAGGTCTTCTTCCAACTCGCCTTGATAGATGTCGGCCGGTATCTGGCGACTGCCCAAGGGGATATTGAGATTTTCCAAGGCTTTTTTTAGGGGAAATTTGCCATGCCGCACCAGGTGGTAAAGAGGCATCACCAGACGGACATCACAACCCAGACGCTTCAAGGCCTTGGGCAGGGAACCGGCCACATCGGCCAGACCGCCGGTCTTGGCAAAAGGGACCACTTCAGGGGAGACCAATAAGACCTTGATAGGTTCGGGGTTCGGTGTTCGGTGTTCGGAGTAATCCATAGTCATGTCTCATAGCGCCCCCTGGGCTGAGCGCTTCGTTCGAAAATAACGTTAAAGCATGCTGGAATGACGGTTAAAGGGACGCATTTGCAAAAAAATACGCTGAAGCATTATTTGACGGACTTGTAAAAAGTCCCTCATTAGAATGTTTCGTGATGCCACTTGGGCATAAGTGCCCCTTTAGACCCCGCCTGAAAGACGGGGTCTAAAGAAAACTCCTGATAAAGGGATATTAACACAGAATCATTTAAAAAACAAATTAGGCAGCCAGAGGGCAATTTGGGGGAAAAACAAAAAGATGAAAAGGCAGACATACATACCGATGATATAAGGGTAGATCCCTTTATAGATGGTATTAATCGGCACTTTGGTTACACCGGAGACGACGAAGACATTAATGGCCATGGGGGGCAGGATGATTCCGATCATGGTGACCACACAGACGATGACCCCGAACCAGATCGGGTCATAGCCTAATTTCAAGACCAGAGGCAAAAAGATCGGCGTAGCCAAAATGAGGAAAGCCAGGTCTTCGATAAAAGAACCGCCGATAAGGTAGACGACAAAAATGAGGACCATGATGATGTTCCGGTTCAAGGGGAGGCCCCCCAAAAATTCGGCCGCCATATAGGGGGTCCGGGTTACGGCAAAGAAATGGCCCAAGATGGTGGCCCCGGCGATCAGAGTGATGACCATGCAGCCGATGCGCAGGGTGTCATTGATGGATTTGACAAATTTTTTCAAATCCATGTCCCTCTTGGCCAGAGTCAGGACCAGTACGGCGAAGGTACCTATACTGCCGGCCTCAGTAGGCGTAAAGAATCCCTGCATCAGACCACCGACCACCACGATAAAGATGACCAGAACCAATAAAACCGGTGGGAGGGAGGCGAACCGTTCTTTCCATGACGATTTTTCCCCTTTCGGCCCCAACTTGGGATTGATCTTGCACCACCCGTACAAGGTAATGACAAATGAAAAGGCAATAATCAAACCGGGGATGATTCCGGCCAGGAAAAGCTTGCCGATGGAAGTTTCCGTCAGAATCCCGTAAATAATCAAGGTGACACTGGGCGGGATAAGAACCCCGAGGGTCCCTACCGTGGCTACCGTGCCGCAGGACAGCCTTTT
>JACRBX010000061.1 GCA_016219225.1 Deltaproteobacteria bacterium | reverse complement strand
CTTTTTCAGCAGCGTGTGCTGGAGATTGTGCAGGCCATCCCGCCGGGACACGTCCTGACCTATGGGCAGGTGGCCGCCCTGGCCGATACCCCGCGGGCCGCGCGACAAGTGGGGCGTATCCTATATTCCTGTGGGCGAATGGTGCCCTGGCAGCGGGTAATCAATTATTATGGCGGGCTTTCAACCTACAAGGTCGGCAGCGGGGAACTGCAACGGGCTTTGTTGGAAAATGAAGGCGTCTCCTTCAGGGCGGATGGAACGATCGATCTGAATCACTATCAGTGGCGGCCGGGTCTGCGGATGATCAGGAAGCTCAAGTTACCGGAGGAGATCGCTTTCCGAATCAACGCCCAACTGCCCTTTTCCCATGATAGAGTCAAATAACTCCCTATTTTTTTCCCCAGAGGGTATTCCCTGCCCGTGAGTTCCCCCGGTTGCAAAACCTCAGAAGGGCTCTCGATTCGCCTAAAAAAAGCTTGACATTTCCGGAATATGAGGGAATAGATTAGCATTCCTCCGAGACATCTAAAACGGTATTCCAAAATATGGACCAAAGACAACCGGATTATGGAATGAAGCATTGCGCGCTGAATTTTCCAGGTCGGGCACCTCCTTGAGTACCTTCCTCGGGTTTCAACTATTTCCGATTTAAAGAGAAGAGAACCACCGGTTTTATGAATTCTGCCAAATTCAACCGAAAAGGAGGAAATAATGTTTAATGTAAAAACGTACTGGGTAGTGGGCATGGCCTTCTTAGGTCTTTTATGGGCCGTTACGCCGTCAGGTGCGGTCAACCGGGATTTTGCCAAAATCGACACCGTTCGTTTCGGCGTGCTGGCTCCGGTACAGATGGTCGTGGGGCAGGGGATCATCAATGCCGCTAAATTGGCGGCCGAGGAAATTAACGCCGCTGGCGGTATCCACGGTAAAAAGATCGAAATCATCGTCGGGGATACGGAATCCAAGCCGGAAAAAGGCATTACGGCCATGAAAAAACTGGTTATGGAAGACAAGGTCGACGTGCTAGTGGGGGAATATAACAGTGGCGTCGCCCTGGCCATCCAACCCTTCCTGGGCAACTACAAGATCGTCCTGATCTCCACGGGAACCGCTTCCACGGACCTGACCAACAACGTGAAAAAAGATTATCAGAAGAACAAATACTTTTTCCGCCACATGATCAATTCGGACCGGATGGAGCTTGTGGCCCACAAATTCTTGAAGGAATTCGCCCATGGCAAACTGGGCTGTAAAAAATTCGCCATCCTGGCCGAAAATGCCAAGTGGACCGAAGACTACGGCAAGGACCTGAAGAAAGACCTGGAAAAGGATGGTCTGGAGGTCGTCCTCTACGAACGGTTTGACGTGGAACTCAAGGACTTCTCCCCCATCTTTTCCAAGATCAAGAGCCTGGGAACCCAGTGGATTTTTGAGCTTGTCAGCCACGGGGCCAGCATCCCCCTGGTCAAGGCCTGGCAGGACAACAAGCCTGCCCTTATGGGAGGGGCCAACGTGGGCAGCATGGATTCCAAGTTCTGGGGAATGACCGGCGGCGCCTCTTTGTACGAATCGACCTATAATATGATCGCCCGGGCCCCCCTGACCGATCGCACCATCCCCTTCTGGGACGACTACGTGAAAAAGTTTGGTTCCAATCCCATGTACGTCAGCGGATTCACCCATGACGCGGTCTATCTGATCTCCGAAGTAATGAAACAGAAAAAATCGGTCAAGTCCGATGACATCGTTGCCGGCCTGGAGACCATCTCCTTCAAGGGTGTCCTTCATCCCCAGACCGGGTTTGACAAACAGACCCATGACCTCCTGGAGGGCCGGTACGTCATGCCCTTCGTCCAGTGGCAGGCCGGGGGCAAACAGGTCGTCTTCTATCCTGAGAAATTCAAGACCGGGGATTACGTCAAGCCGGCCTGGTGGAAACCATAACCAAATAATATTTACAATTTTGGAATCCAGGAGCCAGGAGCCAGAATTCAGAATGGGAATAAACCATAATTTTTTTGGATTCTGACTTTTGGATTCTTGGCATTGCAACCAACTTGATTGAAGTGAGTCCGGCCGGGCGGGAAGCGGTTCGGGGCGGAGCGCAGATATGACCACGTTTTTGAGTATCCTTATCCTGGGTACCATCTGGGGGGCGATTTACAGCCTGATCGCCGTGGGGTTCACCTTGATCTTCGGGGTGGCCGGGATCATCAATCTCTCCCATGGCGCCTTTTACATGCTGGGGGCCTACCTGGCCTACACCTTCATGACCCTCCTCCATATCAATGTGCTCCTGTCGGCCCTGATGTCTGTGGCTGTCGTGGCCCTCATCGGCATGGCCATCGATCGTTTCGCCATCCGCCCCATGCGGGACCGCCACGCCTATGTCCTCATCCTGACCCTGGCTCTCGCCCTCTTTATTCAGGAGCTCATGTTCGGCATTTACGGATCCTACGGAAAATCCGTTCCGAGTTTCCTGACCGGAGAGATTGTCCTGGGCGGGGTGTTCGTCTCCTTTCAGAAGCTGATCACCTTTTTTGTCGGGGCCGCCCTGGTGGTCCTCTTCTGGTTTTTCATCAAGAAGACCAAGACGGGGAAATCCATCTCCGCCGTGGCCCAGAACAAGGATGCGGCTATCCTGGTCGGGATCCAGTATGAGCGGGTCTATCTGATGGCCATGGGGATTTCCGCCGGGCTGGCCGCCGTGGCCGGGGTTTTTATCGCCCCAATCCTGGAAGCTGTTCCCACCATGTGGGCCTTCCCTTTGTTCAAGGCCTTCGCCATCGTCATCATCGGGGGCCTGGGGAGTATTGAGGGGGCGATCCTGACCAGTCTGCTTTTGGGGTATTCGGAGACCATGGTGAGCATACTCCTCTCGGCCAACTATTCGGATATGGTCTATCTCCTGGCCATCATCCTAGTCCTGATTTTCCGGCCCACCGGATTGACCGGAAGAAAGTCCTCCCGGGGTTGAAACCGAGGGACCCGGAGGCCGCTATTCGATATTTTCATGATTCGTAAGGAGAAAAGGGTCCCATGAATTCATACGAAGACTTGTTCGGTCTGAAATCGATTTACAAAAAGCTTCTGGGGCTGGCCGCCTTCGGGCTCATAGTCCTGCTGGCCCCTCTGATGATGGATGACCTGTATTACCTGGAGATCCTCTTCCTCTGCCATTATTACGTCATCCTGGCCTGTAGTTGGGACCTCCTTTCCGGTTTCACCGGAAACATTAATTTCGGTCACGCCTTCTTTATCGCCAGTTCCGGCTACTTGGGGGCGGTGCTGAACCTGAACCTGGGATGGGGACCCTGGCTGACCCTGCCCGTGGGCGGGATTATTGCCGGGCTGTTCGGGTTGATCGTCGGTGCCGTGACCCTGAGGCTGAAAGGCCCCTATTTCGCCGCCGTGACCTTCTGCTTCGGGGCCCTTCTTTATAAATGGTGCATGATCAGCTCCAAGTTTCTGGGCGGGGAGGAAGGCCTTTCGGGAATAGCACCCCTTACCGATTCCCCCCTGGGGAACTATTATTTTTCCGCCCTGTTCATGCTGGCGGTCATCTTCCTTCTCTATTTGATCGCCAAATCCTCCTTCGGGCTGATCCTTCGTTCCATCGGGGAAAACGAAATAGCCAGTGAAGGGTCGGGGATCAATACCACCTATTACAAGGTGACGGCCTTTATCCTCAGCGCCGCCATCGCCGGGGTGGCCGGGGCCATGTACGCCCATGTGCAGATGCACGTCGGGCCGGAGATGGCCCACGATTCTCTTTCCGGGCTGATCCTCATGATGGCCGTCGTGGGGGGCATGGGCTCGATTATCGGGCCGGTTATCGGGGCCTACCTTTTGACCCTGACCAATGAATCTCTCCGTTTTCTGGGAGAGATGCGCCTGCTCATTTACAGCGGCGCCGTGGTCCTGGTTATCTTTTTTGCCCCCAAGGGTCTGCTGGAAATTTTTTCTCAGACCTTCCGGCGGATCATCGGGCAGGAGCGATAAGAAAAAAAAGGAAACCGTCATGGAGCCCATCTTAGAGATTCGTCATCTGTCCAAAGCCTTCGGCGGCCTGCAGGCCATCACCGGCTTTGATCTGAAGGTAAACCCCGGGGATCTGCTGGGAGTCATCGGTCCTAATGGGGCCGGAAAGACGACCCTCTTCAACCTGATTACCGGATTTGTCCGCCCCGATTCCGGGGAGGTCTGGTTTAGAAAGGAGAACATCACCACCCTGAAGCCCTTTCAGATCGTCAACCGGGGCATGGCCCGAACCTTCCAATTAGTGGACCTGTTTAAAGAAATGTCCGTTATCGAGAATGTGATGATACCCTGCTTCTCCCAGCGGGCCGCGCAGCAGCGAGTCCGGGGAGAGAAGCCCTGGAAAACAGCCATGGCCTACCTGGAAGAAATGGGGCTGGGGAACCGTTTCAACGAGAAGGTCAAGAATCTGGCTTTTGGCGAACTGCGCCTGCTGGACATCGCCCGGGCCATGGCCACCCAACCCGACATCCTGCTCCTCGACGAACCTTTTTCCGGACTGGACCTGGAGGACGCAGTCATCCTTTCCTCGGCCATTCAGCACATGCACAAAAAAGGCCAGGCCATGGTGATCATCGAGCATCGCCTGCGGGACTTGCTGAAGCTGGTGGAACGAGTGGCGGTCATTGTCTTCGGGGTCAAGATCGCCGAAGGACCTCCTGATGAGATCATCAACAACCCCAAAGTGGTCAATGCCTACCTGGGGGAAAGGAGAGAATAAGGTGCATCTGCTGGAGGTCAAATCGCTTCGCGTCCTTTACGGGAAGGCCATGGCCCTCAACGGGTTGAGCTTGAGCCTGGCAGAGAAAGAGATTGTGGGTGTAGTCGGCCCCAACGGCGCAGGGAAAACGACTTTACTTCGGGCCATCTCGGCCCTGGTCCCGGTGGAGGGAGAGATTCTTTTTGAGGGAGACCGGATCGACTGTCATCCTCCTCATGAGATCGTCCGGAAAGGGATTATCCATTGCCCGGAACGGAGGCAGCTCTTTTTCGACTTCACGGTGACCGAAAATTTAGAGATGGGGGCTTTCCTCCGCAAAGACAAAGAAAAAATTCGAGCCGACCTGGAAAATGTCTTTAGTCTTTTCCCCGTTCTAAGGGAAAGGAAACGTCAATTAGCCGGGACCCTTAGCGGGGGGGAGCAGCAGATGGTGGCCATAGGCCGCTCCCTGATGAGCAGCCCCCGCCTCCTTTTGCTCGACGAACCTTCTGTGGGCCTCTCCCCCCTGGTGAAAAACCTGCTCGTAGAAGGGATCAAAACCATCTGGAAGAGGGGCTTGACGGTTTTGATCGTTGAGCAGGATGCCAGTCTGACCCTCGACCTGGTGGAGCGGGTTTATATCCTGGAGCACGGCAAGGTAGGGCTGGAAGGGAACAGCCGGGATCTGTTAAATAATGATGAAGTCAGGCGGGTTTATTTCCAGCTCGGATGATCCCGGTCAAAAAATCCCTTTAAAGTTTTTTTTCCGACGTGCCGAAAATATAAATATTGACAGCTTTAGCTATTTTCCTTTTCGTAAGACACTTGGGTAGTATCTCTCACTCTCCTTTCCAATGTTTCTAATGCCGTCATTTCCGTGAACCCCGGATCAGATTGGGGCAATCGCGGGAAAACCTAATTGATGAATTCATCAAAATTCCCAGCTTTTTAAAAAATCGAAGTGTTTTATTCGGTCCGGCGGGTTTAGGGTGAAGAAAGGAAGCTAAGATGTTAAACAGGATTAAACTTTCCACAAGAATTTTATTGTTGTGTATCAGTGTTATCATAGGCTTTTCGCTGATTTTTGCCTGGATCATTCCACAGGTCAGGACCAGCCTGTATGACGCAAAGTACGAAAAAACCAGGCAACTGGTGGAGACGGCCTGGGGTGTCCTGGATTATTATGCCAAACAGGCAAAGGCCTCCGCCCTGCCATTGGATGAAGCCCAGAAAAGGGCCAAGGAAGCGGTTAAAACCCTCCGCTATAATAAAGAGGACTATTTCTGGATCAATGATCTGGAACCGCGCATGGTAATGCATCCCTATAAGCCGGAATTGGATGGAAAGAATCTGTCCGAAGAAAAAGACCCTAACGGGAAGAGACTGTTTGTCGCCTTTGTGGATGTCTGTAAGAAGGAGGGAAAGGGGTTTGTGGATTATTTTTGGCCTAAACCCGGTGTTTCAACGCCGGTCCCGAAGATCTCCTATGTGAAAGCCCTTCCGGAATGGGGGTGGATCATCGGGAGCGGGATCTACCTCGATGATGTGCAGGCAGAAGTTTCAAGGATCCTTTACATCCTCATCGGTGTTATGGCCGGGATTACTTTTGGCGGTTTAATTTTTTCCTATCTGATGGGCAAGTCGATTTCCAGGCCCATTTATCGGGTCATCGATGGGCTTACCGATGGAGCGGATCAGGTGGCTTCCGCCTCTTCCCAGGTTGCTTCTTCCAGTCAGTCTTTGGCCGAAGGGGCTTCGGAGCAGGCCGCCGGTCTGGAGGAAACCTCCTCATCCATTGAAGAGATGGCTTCCATGACCAAACACAATGCTGAAAATGCCCGGCAGGCTGACAGCTTAATGGCCGGAACGAGCCGGGTGGTGGATGAAGCCAATCACTCGATGGCCGAATTGACCGGGTCCATGAAGGCGATTTCAGCGGCCAGTGAAGAAACGGCCAAGATCATTAAGACGATAGACGAGATTGCCTTTCAGACAAATCTGCTGGCCCTCAATGCCGCAGTCGAGGCCGCCCGGGCCGGAGAGGCCGGTGCCGGATTCGCGGTGGTGGCTGATGAGGTGCGAAATTTGGCTATGAGGGCCGCCGAGGCCGCTAAAAATACGGCCAATCTGATTGAAGGGTCGGTGAAAAAGATCAAAACGGGTTCTGATATTGTATCGAAGACCAATGAAGCCTTTACCAAAGTAGCCACAGGATCGAAAAAAGTCGGGGATCTGGTGGGAGAAATTACAGCAGCTTCCCAAGAGCAGGCCCAGGGAATCGACCAGATAAACAAGGCGGTGGCCGAGATGGACAAGGTGATCCAGATGAATGCCGCCAGTGCGGAAGAGTCGGCTTCGGCCTCGGAAGAGATGAATGCCCAGGCGGAACAAATGAAGGCCTTTGTAAAAGAGTTGGCGGCCGTGGTTAACGGAAGTCAAAACGGAGCCATCGGCCATCAGACCAAAATCTTATCCCATCATGAAACGGTTAAAGGGAAGATATTCAGGGGATCGTTGAAGAAGCCGAAAGAAGTCAATCCGGAGCAGATCATCCCCATGGGAGAAGGGGATTTTAAGGAATTTTAGTCCGGAAACTGCCTTAAAGCCGATTTTCCAGAAATGCATTCGGGGCATCTTATGGACTCGACTACTTTGTTCCATTTTGTTATAATACATTATGGACCTTTCCTCATTAATCACCCGAATTAAAAACTATCCCGGCTTAACCCGAAAACAACCCATCCGGGAGGTTTTTGAAAAGCTGGTTATGGAACCCTCTTTCGGTCTCCAGTTGCCCAATTATGGGGACGATGCAGCGGTGATCCCCTGGAAGGGTGAATATTTGCTATTGGCCGCCGATGGGATCATGCCCCAACTCCTGATCAACGAACCCTATGCCGCCGGAAAGGCGGCGGTCATGGTCAGCGTCAACGACATCTATTCCATGGGCGGCCGGCCCATTGCCCTGGTTAATGTTCTGGCCTACGGGGATGGGGTTCGACGGACTGAAGTCATCGAAGGGATCAGGAAGGGCTGTCAAAAACTTCGCGTGCCTATGGTGGGCGGACATTTGCATCCCGATGCCCCGGATCAGGCCCCGGCCCTTTCCGTGGCCATCCTGGGGCAGGCCCAAAAAGTATTACGTAGCCATCTGGCGCAAACCGGTGACGATCTGATCCTGGCTGTGGATCTTCAGGGGCAAAGGGGCTGCCGGTCGGTCGTCAGTTGGGATGCCAATTCAGGGAAAACTTCGGAAGAAATCCTCTATCGCCTGGAGGTTCTGCCGCTGATCGCCGAAAAAACGTTGGCCTGTGCGGCTAAAGACATCAGTAATGCCGGAATTCTGGGGACCACGGCGATCATGATGGAGAATTCCGGGAAAGGGGCCGTCATCGATCTGCCTTCCATCCCCCGGCCTTCGGGGATCGATTTAAGCGACTGGCTGCTGGCCTTTCAGAGCTTCAGCTTTATCCTTTCCGTACCAGCAGGGAATTCGGAGAAGGTGTGCGCCCTGTTTAAAGAACGGAAAATCGAAGCCGCGGTTATCGGAAAGGTCGTTTCTTCCCCCCAGGTCTTTTTGCAAGACAGAGAGCAACGGGAAATCTTCATTGATTTTTCCATGGACCAGATTACAGGCATCAAGGTTCCCTTATAAATCCTGTAAATCCTGTCGGATAACAAAAACTGAAAGGAGTTTCCTATGAGCACTAATTATCCCTTCCTCTTATCCCCGATTCAGATCAAAGGCCTGACCTTGAAAAACCGGATTACCATGGCCCCTCTGTTCCTGGGTTATGCCAATCCGGACGGTACGGTCAATTCCCTGATCCTGGATCATTATCAGGAAATGGCCGCTTCCGGGGTTTCGCTGATCGTTGTGGAAAACGTGGCTGTCGATCCCCTTGGGCTGGGTTCTCCTTTTACGATGCGCATCGATGAAGAGCGCTTTCTCTTCGGTTTGTCGGGCCTGGCCAAGACCATCCATCAACAGGGTGCCCTGGCCTTTCTTCAGATCAACCATGCCGGACGTTATGCTTATGGGTCGGATAAAATCGCTCCATCGCCGATAGAAACCTCTAAGGTCACCCCCCGGGAAATGACGGGGGAGGATATCGAGCGGGTCATCGCCGCCTATGTCGCCGGCGCCAAAAGGGTGCAGGAGGCCGGCTTCGACGGGGTCGAACTTCATGGCGGGACCGGTTATCTGATGGTCCAGTTTTTGTCTTCCCGAACCAATAAAAGGACCGATCGCTATGGCGGTTCTCTGGAAAACCGGATGCGTTTCCCCTTGCAGGTGGTTGATTCGGTTCTCAAGGCCGTGGGTCCGGAATTTCCGGTAGGCTATCGTTTTCTGGCTGACGAATGGCTGCCGGACGGTCTTCATCTGGAAGAAACGATCCCCTATGCCCTGGAATTGGAAAAGCGCGAGATGGCCTATCTCTCGGTCATGGCCGGCACCTATGACTCTTTTTTTTCTCCCGAATATCTCAAGGAAGAAAAGAAGGAAGGCTACATGGTCCCTTTTGCCTCCCGGATCAAAGCCGCCCTTTCCCGGATTCCGGTCATTACCGCCGGCCGGATCCAGACCCCGGCTACCGCCAACTGTATCATAAAAGACCAACAGGCAGACCTGATCGGTTTGGCCAGGGTCTTATTGGCGGACCCGCTCTGGCCCAAGAAGGCCCAGGGGTTGGTCCAGGAGCCTTTTGTCTCCTGCGAACACACCTGCACCTTGTGTATGAAACGGGTTATGAAAGGCAAACCGGTCTTCTGTTCCCAGTGGAACAAATCACGGCAAAAACAATTTTTGGAGCGCATCGGCGAAAAACCGGAAAGCGATTAAAGTTTTCCCCTAACAGGCCGATAAATAATTAAGGCCGGGAATAAACCGGTTTTTAAAAAAATATTGGACAGTAGGGGGAGGAGACAAAATGAAAAAAGTTTTGGTAGTTATGATGATCGGCCTGTTAGGGTTTATGATGGGAGGGTTCGTTTATGCCGCAGATCATGGGACGGCGCCCGAGGCCGAGGCCATGGTTAAGAAGGCAATTGCCTTTTTTAAGGCCAACGGAAAAGATAAAGCCTTTGCCGAAATCGGCAATCGCCAGGGGCAGTTTACCGACCGGGACCTCTATGTAACGGTTTATGATATGAATGGAAAGTGCGTAGCCCACGGGGCCAATGCCAAGATGGTCGGCAAGGACCTGATCGATATGAAGGATTCCGACGGGGTCCCTTTTGTTAAGGAAAGGGTGGAACTGGCCAAGTCTAAGGGGAAATTCTGGCAGGATTACAAGTTTACCAATCCGGTATCGAAGAAAATTGAACCTAAATCCATGCACTGTGAAAAAGTTGGGGATCTTATTTTCTGCTGCGGTATTTACAAAAAATGATGACTATGTAAAAATTCCCCGAGGCCGTCTCCCCGACGACCCCCCATCAGACGGGTTTTCCTTCTACTTTTTGCTGAAAAGTTATTAAAAATCAATAAAATGGATTAATTTTGGCATGAATTTTGTAGGCATGTAAATATCATTTTTTTCTTGACATATATTATTTTAGTATTATTATGTAGCCATG
>JACRBX010000060.1 GCA_016219225.1 Deltaproteobacteria bacterium | reverse complement strand
CAAGGGGTCAAGGATTCAAGTGAACAGCGGGGGAATTAACCCCATTAATTTTCCTTGTAGAAATTTTATCTTCTGCCGGTGCCTGGATCAGCCGGGCCTGAAGGTCTTAAACCCATATCTCCCCAGACAAATTGGAGCAAACAGATCAAAGCGAGAGCGGCTGTTTCTGACCGCAAGATCCTCGGGCCTAAAGAAATGGGAATAAATCCTTTTCCTTCGGCTTGTTTTATTTCATCTTTATGAAAACCGCCTTCCGGCCCCACCAGGGCCAGGACAGGGGTTTGCAAGGGCGGTTTCAGTTCTTCCAAGGTCCTGGAAGATTCCTCTTCATAGGGGATGATCTTGAGGGCCTCCGGATATCCCTTTAAAAGGTCGGAAAAGGGGACGGGTGGCAAAAATTCCGGCAACACGTTTCGCTCGCATTGTTTGGCTGCTTCGATAAGGATCCTTTGCCAGCGTTTCATCCGGGAATCCATTTCTGATTTCTCAAAATTACGCCGGCTATGGGTTGAATAATAGGGCCGGAAGGCCGAGACCCCTAATTCCGTTCCTTTTTGCAAAATCCATTCAAAGGGTTGAGGCCGGATCAACGGGATTCCTATCGTTATCTTGAGAGCGGATTCTCTTATTATAGTCTGGTGATCCTCAATTTCAAAATAGACCTGGTTTCCGGAAATGGATTGGATCCGAACCTGGTATTCCTGGTTGGAATTGTCAAAAAGAATCACCTGATCCCCGACTTTCATTCGGAGGACCTGCAGGAGGTGTCTGGCTTCGTCTCCGCCTAAAAAGGGCTGCGGGCCATGGAGTTGTTCGGAAGGGATATGAAAACGGCGCATGGCAAAAGAAGCTTTTAGGGCCTTGCCTGGAAAAGGATACAGGCCCATTCCTCTTCAAAGTGCGACCCAAGGAAGGCCAATTTGTTTTTCACAAATGAGCTTATCAGGGATCTGGCCTGAGAGTCAAGGATACCCGAAGTCACCAGGACCCCCTTTGGGGACAACAATTGTTTGAACGTCTGGGCCAGGGGGATCAGCTCATTTAGAGTCAGGTTGGCCAGTATCAAGGAGAAAGGGCCAGTAATTTCCTCCGGGGTAGCTGATTCCACCTGGATTATGGCCGTTAATCCATTTAGACTGACATGGGCCTTGGTGGCCTCTACGGCCAAGGGATCATTATCAATGGCCAATACCGATCCGGCCCCGAAAGAAGCCGCTGCCAAGGCCAGGATGCCGCTTCCGGTTCCTGCATCCAGGACCCGCGAAAAAAGAAAGTCCCTTTGGAGAGGATCTTCTGCCAATGATTCTATGGCCTTCAGACAAAGGCGGGTGCTGGTGTGCCCGCCTGTGCCAAAGGCCTGACCCGGATCCAGTCTCAAGACGGTCTCATCGGGTTGTTTTTCATAATCTTCCCAGGTCGGGCAGACGATAATCCTGGAGCATACCCGAAGGGGCTTAAAGAATCGTTTCCAGTTTTCCTGCCAATTTTCTTCAAAAATCAGCCGCAGATCCCAGCAGGGGGGAGGGAAGTCCGGGAAATAGGTGTAGAGGGCGTCAATCCGTTTTTTTATTTTTAACAGATTTTCCCGGAAGGATTCATCCTTAGGTAAATAGGCCTTGATGGGAGAGGATGCCTGGTCCGGGCCGACCATTTCCGTTGTAAAAGAACCCTGGCCGGTTTCTTCAAAAATAATAGAACTGCAGCTCTCGTTTAATTCCGGAGAAACCGTCAGGCTGATTTCTATCCAAGACAGGTGTTTTTTCATAAAGACGATCCATTTGACAGAATGAGGGAACCCTTGTATTCTATAAAAAACGGCCATTAAAATCAAATCAATTCAAACCGTCGAATTGGTGGCCCAAAGGCTTTGAAAATCATCAGGGAGGAATTATGAATCCGGACCATCTAAAAGAGCTTTTAACCCAAGTCAAGAATGGAGAGGTGTCCGTCGAACAGGCGGTAAAAAAAATGAAGCACCTCCCCTTTGAAGATATCGACTTTGCCCGGATAGACCACCACCGTTCGCTCAGAAAAGGATTTCCGGAGGTTATTTTCGGGGAAGGCAAGACCTCGGGACAAATTATTGAGATTATGGCCCGAATGAATAATAATAAAGAAAACATCCTGGTCACCCGGTTGGATCCCCCAAAGGCCGAGGCGGTTCTTGAGAGTTTTCCTGAAGCGACTTATTATCCTCTTTCCAGGGTCCTGACCTGTATCGCCCAACCGATAAAAAAACAGACCGGACGCGGTCTGGTCCTGGTGATTTCGGCCGGGACATCCGACATCCCGGTGGCCGAGGAAGCCTTGCTGACGGCCCGGATCATGGGCAATCCCACCGATTATCTGTATGATGTGGGTATTTCCGGATTGCACCGTTTGATGTCCAATCAGGAAAAAATCCTGTCGGCTTCGGTCCTGATCGTGGTGGCCGGTATGGAAGGGGCCCTGCCCAGTGTAGTGGGCGGGCTGGTGGACCGGCCGGTCATTGCCGTCCCCACCAGCATAGGGTACGGGGCCAGCTTTAATGGCCTGGCCGCCCTCCTGGGGATGCTCAATTCCTGCGCTTCCGGAGTGGGCGTGGTCAATATCGATAACGGCTTCGGGGCCGGGTATCTGGCTACTTTGATTAACCGACCTTAAAGACCGCACAATGAGTTGCAAATACTCTTCTTGACATTTCCTCTTAATGATCCTATCTATTTTGTTGAAACAATGTTTTAATTAATGTAATAAAATTGATAAGAGTGTTCATGTCAAAAAAAGGAAACGATACCCCGGTAAGGGTTCCAGAGAAAATCAAACAGAGGCTATACTCGGTGGTACTGGATTTTTTTGCTGAAAACGACTTTCATCAGGTGAATCTTCGCAAAATCAGCAAGGTCTCGGGGCTCAGCACCGGAACAATTTACAAGTATTTCAAATCCAAAGAAGATCTTATCCTCGAAATACTGGAAGAAAAAATAGACGAGATAAAGCAACTTGCAAGCATGCACGACCAGGGCCTGAAAAACACTAAGGAGCGTTTCCGCAAGAGCTTTTGGGCCCTCATGGACTATTATGACCGGAACCCCAGCCTTGCCATATCCTTTTTCATCACCGTCCCCACACGCACCTGGATGCAGCGCGAATCCTACGCGCGCTACGATATTCACGAGCAAATTTCCAAAATCGCAGACGATGGAAGGGCGTGTGGTGAAATAGACCCCACTATTAACAATGTCCAGATTACCAGCCTTTACTTCATGCATCTTCAGCGTGAAATTACCATCTGGTATTACAGAGGCAGGCAATGGAAGCTGGTGGACTCTCTGGATTATTTCTTTCCTCTTTTTTGGAAGACCGTCTCTTCCTGTTAACTGCCATCTGTATTCAATCTTAAATCCTTCGCCTTAAACGTATTAAACCGCCATGCCCCTGGGGGCACCACGAAGCATGAAAAAGGATTCAAGGGGTCCAGGGGCCAAGGATTCAAGTGAAAGGCTTGGAATCTAAAACCCTTGAACCCTCGAACCCTCGAATCCTGGAATCCTTGAATCCTATTTTCGTATTAAATAATCTTTATATATTCAGGGGATTTTTTTCTTGACATCTCAAAAACAATGTTTTATTTATGCTAATAAATTAAAACAATGTTTCAATTAAATTCGAATCAAGGGAAAAAATGGCAAACAATCTCTCCTATCAGAAATATGAACAGGCATGGGCGCCAAAACCTTCCGACCCACAGATGTCAGGAAAGGGATGAATCGCATGGAATTTGTAAATCTGACGGTCCAAAATCACGTTGGTATTGTTACTATCGACCGCCCACCGGTCAACGCGGTAAATAGACAATTATACAAAGAAATTATGGACACATTCAGATCTATTAACGAAATAGACGAAATAAGAGTGGCCATCTTGCGGGCAGAGGGAAAAATGTTTGTGGCTGGCAACGACGTAAAAGATTTACAGCAACTCAACATAGACAATGGACACGAATACCGGGACATGGTCAAGGATAGCTTGGGATCGGTATACCAGTGCCGGGTTCCAGTTGTTGGCGCAATTAACGGCCCGGCGTTTGGCGCTGGGCTCGGCTATGCGGCCTGCTGCGACATATTGGTCGCTTCCGAAGAAGCAGTGTTCGGCATCCCGGAAATCAAGATAGGAATTGTCGGAGGAGCACAATGGCTCTCTCTGCTGGTACCCGGGAAAGTAGTCAGGTGCATGGCGTTAACTGGCTGCTCTATAAAGGCGCAGGAATTGAAACAGTACGGAGCAGTTTATAAGGTCGTCCCCGGCGAGAAGCTGATGGAAGCAGCCACGGAGGTCGCCAACGTCCTGATGACCAACAGTCCGATAATGCTTCGTTACTGGAAGGAAGCTCTTAACATCAACGCTGACGCCCGTCTGGCAGAAAAGTATGACGTAGAATCGGATTTCACCGGGAAATATATGGTAACTGAGGACTTCAAAGAAACGCTAACGGCCTTCCTCGAAAAAAGAAAACCTTTGTTTAAAGGTAAATAATGCGAGGGAATCGCGGGATTTGAAATAAGAGACGGAGTACGCCCCGTCCTTTAATTTTAAATACATTTTTTTGTATCAGTTTAGCCTTTTGAAAAAACGTCGATTTCCTTTCCGTCAT
>JACRBX010000059.1 GCA_016219225.1 Deltaproteobacteria bacterium | reverse complement strand
TCTAATAACGCATCTCCGTTCCGAAAAGACCCCAGGGGCGCCAGATCAGGACGGTCACCAGGATGATAAAAATAACCGCCAGTGCCCCGTCGGGCCAGATCAGGATAGAAAAGGAATAGATAATCCCGACGATGAGAGAGGCTATAAAAGTCCCCAGAATACTCCCGAAGCCGCCGATGACCACGACGGCGAAACACTGGATGATCAGATCCATGTCGATCCCGAGGCTCAAAGGCATGATGGGCAGAAAGACACCGGCGGTTAAAGAGGCCAATCCCACTCCGAGGCCGAAGACCCCGGCATAAATGGCCGGGATCCGTATCCCCAGGGCACTGACCATGTCGCGGTTATAGACGGCGGCCCGGACTATTTTGCCGTATTTCGTCCGATGTAAAAACCACCACAGCCCCAGGGCAATGAGGCAGCCCGAAGCAATGATCACAAAGAAGTAAGGGTTTACGAAAGACCCCATCACCTCCATGGGTTCGATGGGCAGGATGATCCGCCGGTTCTCCACCCCCCAGATGAGTTTGATCAAATCGCCCAGGATGAGGATCAGGGCGAAGGTCAGAAGAAGCTGCTCCGGCAGTTCCCGCGGGTACATCCTCCGGATCAGAAAGCGCTCGATGACCATCCCGAAGACGAACATGATCCCCGTGGCCAGAGTGATGGCCGGTATCAGGACCCAGGGCTCGGTTCCCCAAAAGGAGGAAAAGAACTGGAAGAACGAGTAGGTCAGGTAGGCCGATACCAGCCACAGGGTGGCATGGGCAAAATTGAGGATGTTCATCACGCCAAAGATCAGCGACAGCCCGGAGGACAAAAGAAAAAGCATCATGGCCCGGGAGAGGCCACTGAAGAGCTGAATGAAGAGAGAACCGATATCCGGCATGACCGAGACCCGCTGCGGACCCTTTTAAGACCTCTTTTTCTGGAGTTTGCGGACCTCCTCACAGGAAGGCAGCCAAACCTCATCGCCCTTGATTACCAGCAGCGTCTTCGGGTCAAATATGGGGAAGGGATATTGAGGGACATCGACCACCTCTCCTACATAGGAAGGGGCATCCAACTGGTTGTTGCAGTCCCTGATGGCCAATCTTCCCCGGCAGGTATTGATGGTGGCTCCGGTCAAGGCCTTTCGGAGGGTTTCGGTATCAATCGATTTGGCCTTGGCGGCCGCCTGGTCCAGGGCGTTCAGGGCGTCAAAGTACATACAGGCAAAGTCGTCGGGATAATCCGCCTTTCCGAATTTGTCCTGGTAGAGTTTGACATACTGCTGCATCATGGGGTTGTCCATATGGGCGAAGAAAGGGCAGCGGGCCAGCCCGACGATTCCCCTGGGCAGGGTCTTGCGCTGCTGCATCAACTCCGTGACCGGCAGGAAAACCCCGGGATAGACGATCCGTTTGAAGAGTCCCGAGGCCTTGGCCTGCTGGAGAAAGGTCTCATTATCTTTACCGGCAATGGCCCCGAACATGAAGTCAGGTTTCAGGCCCATAATGGCCGAGATATAGGAGGTGAAATCCGTTTCCCCCAGCTTGGCCCAGAATTCCTTGGTGAGCTTGGTCTCCGGCGAAGTCTGACCCAGACTGGTTACAAAGACCTTTTGGGCGTCCCGCCCCCATTCATAATCCAGGCCCAGGGTGACATAGGTCTTCCAGCCCTTGGCTTTAATCATCTTGGCGATAGCCACGACGGTGGCATTGGACTGCATCCGGCTGTCGGGTCCGAACAGAAAGGAATAGGGGGTATAGTTTTCATGGACGATTTTTGAGCTGTTGCTGGTGGCGGCCAAGTGAAGGACTTTGTGCTCATGGGTCACCTCTTGCACGGCCATGGCCACGGCGCTGCTCCAGGTGCCTATAATAGTTTTGACTTTTTCGTTGAGGATCAGGGATCGGGCCTCCCGGGCGCCTACGTCGGGTTTGGTCTGGGTGTCCCGGAAATAAAGCTCGATGGGGTGCTTTCCCGACAGTCCCCCTCTTTTGTTGATCTCCGCGGCGATCAGGGGTAGCCCTTTTATGGGCCGCTCCGAGTAATTGGCTCCGGATCCGGTTGTCGGCAGCAGGACACCGATCCGGTAGGGCTGCGCGGATTGACTGCTTACCGTGCGGGGTAACAGGGCCATGACCCCGGTGGCCAGGGTGGTCAGGATAAAATCGCGACGGTTGATGATCGGAAGAAATCGGTCCCAGACGGAATGGTTTTGGTCATTTGACATGGCTTCCTCCTCTTTTTAAAGAATCAGGTTACGCGTTATTAAATTGATCCAAAATCTGATCCAAAATAGTATCAAGTTTTTTATATGTCAAGTTTTTTTATATTATTTCTTCTTGTTTTCTTTCCAGCCAAAAAAATTCTTATCAATAAGAAGACTACGGGAAACCTCGAAGTGTTCCCGGATCAGGCTCTTGGCCTTCCCGGTGTCGCGGCTTTGAATGGCCTTGAAAATCCCCTGATGATCCTTCTTGAATTTTTCCACGGCCGGTTGCAGAAACATGACCTTTAACATGAAATAGATGTTCTCATAAAACTGTTCCATCATCCGGACAAAGAAGGGGTTCTTGCCCATGGCGCAAATCTGCAGATGGATGGCCGAATCGAGTGTCCAGCGTTTCTGATCGTAGACCTTGGCATCGTATTTTTCGTACTCATCGATCCATCTTTTGAGAACCGCCAAATCCTGTTTGGTGTAATTTTTGATGGCCTTTTCTATGGATATGGCTTCCAAGGTCTGGCGCAGGTCGTAAATCTTCTCCGCTTCCTCGCGATTGACCACCCGGATATAAAACCCCCGGTTCTTTTTGGAAACCACCAGGTCATCCCGTTCCAGCATCATCAGGGCATTGATAATCGGGGTCTTGCTCATCTTCAGTTTTTCTTCCAGGTCCCGGTAGATGATCTTCTGTCCCGGAAAAAGCTGGCTGGTGAAAATGAGATTCTTGATAGCCTTGTAGGCCTCGTCGTTTTTTGATTTCATGATCCTCTTAATGCCTATCGGCCCGTGCCGGCCCGAAATATTTAATCCAAAATTTAATCAAATTTTCAAGAACAGTAAGAGGATCCGGGATTAAAGTCAAGGGATTTTTTGTTTTATGGGACTTTGGTGAATCCGTCCCCAAAATCTATTTTCGTGTTAAACCCTCATGACCCATTGGGGTACCAGGACGCCTGAAAATAGACCAATCAAAGGGATATTTAGGCACGGGTCAGACACAAAGCCTGACACTGGGATTACACGGTTTACCCTCTCATTTCACAAGAAAAGGGGCTTCCCTTTTTCTTGAGACCAGCCTCCGCCGAAGGCGGATGTTGATCATCCCTCAATCCAGACTTAAAAAACGGGATCGAGGGATACCCCATGGTTTGAACCGTGTAATCCGTGAAATCCGTGCCAAAAATATCTTTCTCCCAACTTTTCCATTGACTTTCCTGGAAAAAGTTGATTTTATTATCTTGTTTTTACAAATAATCCTACAAATCAAACAGTTCCAACTTTAAAGCAAATTGATTTTATTAGAAAAATAGATTCAAGGTGCTTTTGACCCTTTACCTTTATCCTTATCTATCAAGAAGTTATAAATTTGAAGTCGCATTTTGCGACATCAAGATTGAATTGGGATGGCCGTCGTAAACTCAAGCGAGCGGTTAAAAGAAATCCAAAAAGATTTCCAGATGATTTTATGTTTGAATTGACACAGGAAGAGTTGAATAATTGGAGGTCACAATTTGTGACCTCCAAGGCGGTCCCCGCTTTGTTGAACTCTCTTAGATATATTCGAAGGTAAACAGATGGAACCTCTGATCCCACTCGAAGTCATTGAAAAGAAGATTTTTCTGATCCGAGGGCAAAAGGTGATGCTGGATGCCGATCTGGCAGAACTTTATGGAGTAGAAACCAAGGCTCTTAAAAGATCAGTTAAACGGAATATCGACCGATTCCCGGAAGATTTCTTAATTCAAATAAAAAGCGAGGAATTCGAAAGTTTGAGGTGCCATTTTGGCACCTCAAAAAGAGGAGGAGTCAGATACCTGCCATATGCCTTCACCGAAAACGGAGTAGCCATGCTGTCCAGCATCCTCAACAGTAAAAGAGCTATCCATGTGAATATCCAGATCATGAGGACCTTCACCAGGCTGCGAGAGATCTTGAGCACCCATGAGGATTTAAGGCGAAAGATCGAGCAGATGGAGAAAAAATACGATGGACAATTTCGGGTTGTTTTTGAAGCTATCCGGCAGCTAATGGCCCCACCGAAGATCACTAAAAGAAAAATCGGGTTCCATCTGAAAGAGAAACAGGCCGGCTATGGTAAAAAGTAACCCGATGGAAGAAAAAGAATTAGTACCCCAGGAAATCATTGAAGCAAAATCCTTATCATTAGGGCCAAAAAGGTCATGCTCGACCGGGATTTGTCTATTCTCTATGGTGTTACAACCGGAAATCTGAATAAGGCGGTTAGGCGTAATTTGGATCGGTTTCCTGAATATTTCATGTTTCAGTTGACGAATCAAGAACTTAAAAACTTGATCTTCCAATTTGGAACATCAAGATGGGGAGGTACCAGAAAGCTGCCTTTTGCTTTTACCGAAAACGGGGTAGCCATGATGTCGAGCGTTCTAAATAGTCAAAGGGCTATTCAAGTCAATATCCAAATCATGCGGACCTTTACCCGGTTGAGGGAGATATTAGCTACCCATGAGGAGTTGAGGCGGAAAATAGAGCTGATGGAGAAAAAATACGACGGCCAATTTAGGGTGGTTTTTGAAGCTATCCGACATCTCATGGCTCCACCGGAGACCCCGAAAGGAAAATCGGGTTTCATCTGAAAGAGAAGCAGGCCAAATATGCCCGATCCGGCCGTTGAAATAACCGGGCAGAATATGATTCTTTAAGGAGCCAATTTGGCGTCTTAAAGGGAGGTTACATCCCAAATATTAGCCCATGGGTTTCACCGATCAGGATGTGGCCATGCTTTCTTCGGTTCTAAATGGTTGGAAGGCCAGATTGTCAATGGGGAAAGGAAAATCTATGGTGTTTGTCAATTTCTTTGGGATGGCTCGTTTACTGAAAAAATAGAAAGAAAATTACTGAACCTGGTGGACAACGTCCCCATGATTCTCGTCCCCATGATTCTCGAATTCCCAGTTTCCTTTCTATGAGGAGGCCTTTGATCAGGATTTCGGGGCTTCCGCAGATCACTCCTCCGTTTAAGGAAAATTCGGGATGTAGGGGGAGAAGTTCAGCCCTTCTTTTTCTCCTTTTCCCCATTTTGGTAAAGTCCAGCCCTCCACAGTCCAGTTTTCTTCAGAGGCCCCCTTTGTCACCCTGCCTTTTGCCTTTTTTTTCTCCTTGACCGTACTTTTTGCTTATTTTAGTTTGCGTTTAAATTATTTGTATGTTAATTAACTCTCATCCGGAAATTCAAAATTTCCGGATGAAGCATTCAGCATTCAGAGATCAGCCTTCAGCTAACTCATTAAGAATAGAGGGTTTTGCTGATAACTGAAAGCTGACGGCTGACCGCTCCATCTCATTTTACGGGGAAAAGGGTGACGTGATGCCGTTTAAAGACTGCTTATGCTTTCAATTGGGTAAAACCGTGAGGGTGGTAACAAGGGCATACCGTGAAGAGATTGCCGCTCTCGGGCTTACCCACGGTCAGTTCTTTTTAATAGTGGCCATTATGGAAGAGGAAGGGCTGTTGCCGAGTGAACTTGCGGAGAAAACCTGCCAGGATCGCGCGACCATTACCGGTCTTTTGGACCGCCTGGAAAAAGATGAATGGATCGAAAGGAAGCCGGACAACAGGGACCGCCGCTCTCTGCGCATCTATCTTACGCCTTATGCCAGAGAAAAAAGAGCCTCCACCCTGGAGCTTTTCGAGAAAACCAACCAAGTATTCCTGAATAAATTTACTCAACAGGAATGGAACACCATGCAGTCCTTTCTGTCAAGACTGGAGCAATAATCAGGATCACCCTGCGCGGGGCTTCATGCAAAAAACTTTGCACAATATCCAATATCCTGGAGCAAACAACCCACCCAAATGGTTTTTAGGAGGTTAACATGTCTTGCAAAATTCTGGGGATTTCCGGAAGTCCGGTAAGAAACGGAAACGTCAATTCTTTTTTAGCGTCGATTATGGCCATGGCTTCAGAAAAAAAACTCCAGACGGAAACCGTCGATCTTTCTGAAATGGAAATAAAAAATTGCCTTCACTGCAATTTCTGCCTCTCAAAACAAAAGGCCGGGAAATACTGCTCGCTTGAAGATGACGCACAGGCCATATTTGAGAAGGTTGAAGATGCGGATATCATCATACTGGCCAGTCCCGTCTATTTCATGCGAACCAGCGGAATGATGGCCTCCTTTATCGACCGCCTTCGGGTATTTATTTTCGGTAATGTGGCTGGTGGAAGGCTACGGAATAAAATCGGAATCAGCGCCGCCGTGTCCTGGTTGCGGCATGGGGGAATGGAGACCACCCACCTTTCCCATCTTTACGCCTTTATCACCCTGGACATGATTCCCGCCACCATTCATTCATCTATCAGCCCTATGGGCGCCTCGGCTATGGCCAGTATCCATGGTGAAGGCAAGTTTGAACGTGGTATGCGTATCAGGGTACATGAAGATCAAGCCGGGCTCGCCTCGGCAAAAGCCCATCTCTCCCGCGCCGTGGAGCTGCATGAGCTGATACACCAAAAATCAATAAGGCCTTAAGACATCTTGCGCCTCCAAGTAGTCAGACTTTGATCATTTTTTGGGTAAAAAGAGGTGGTTCATCCAATGAAAATACAAAAAGTTTCAGTGGCGGGTATGGGAACCATGGGCAGCCAAATCGGCATAGTATGCGCCGTGAGTGGTTTTCAATCTTACTTGTATGACGTGACCCAAGAGAATGTGGATAAAGGAAGAAAAAGGATCGAAAAATTTTTTACCCAGCAGGTAAAAAAAGGCAAGACTATCAAGGATAATGTTAATGACGCCCTGGGACGTATGAAGATGGGGACGGACATGGGCGAAGCCGTGGCCGGGGCCGACCTCATCATCGAGGCGGTCTATGAAAACATCCAGGTAAAAAAACAGGTTTTTAAGAACCTGGACGATCTTAGCCCCAAAGAAGCCATCCTGGCAAGCAACACATCCACTTTGTGGATCACAGAAATCGCCTCTGCCACCTCACGCCCCGCCAAATGCATCGGCACCCATTTTTTGATCCCCGCCGCCCTCACTCCTCTTGTTGAAGTTGTGCGTGGAATCGACACTTCCGATGATACTCACCAAAACGTGATCGATTTCTTGGGAAGATGCGGCAAAGAAACGGTCACCGTGGCCGATTCACCCGGCTTCCTCATCAATCGCCTCTACCTTCCAATGGTCAACGAAGCCTTCTGTGCCATAGAGACGGGGCTGGCCAGCCCCGAGGAGATCGATCGAAGCTGCACCAGGGGCCTTGGTCTTCCCCTGGGCCCCTTGGCCGCAGCCGATGCCTTCGGGCTGGATATACTGCTGGCCTGTATGAACACTTTCCGCCGTGAGCTGGGGGATAAATACCGGCCGGCCACCCTATTGGTAAAGTTGGTTAAAGCCGGGCATCTGGGGCGAAAAAGCGGCAGAGGAGTCTATGACTACAGCGGTGCGCAATCCAAGAGCGGGGGAAGTACGTAATGAACTTCAGCGACGAACAAAATATGATCAGAAATATGGTGACCAAATTGAGCAGGAAGGAGATAGAGCCTCTTGCCGCTAAAGCCGATGCAAGCGGCCATTCCTCGCCAGAGATTGTGAAGCTTCTTGCCAGGAACAGCCTGCTGAAGATGGCCATGCCTCAGGAATATGGCGGTATCGGAGCCAATCATACGACTATCGCCTTGGTGGTGGAAGAGCTTGCCCAGGTGGATGCCTCCACGGCCATGATCTTCTTTGTCACCCAGGCGTTGATCCAAATTCTGAAGCAATGGGCCAGTGAAGAGCAAAAAAGGCGGTTTTTCGCCGCCATGTCAGTGGAAGACAAGGTCAACGCCTTTTCTTTAACCGAGCCCAATTTCGGATCAGAATCCGCGTCAATCCGAACTTCGGCCATATTGCAAGGGGATCATTATCGGGTAAACGGCACCAAGATTTTTGTCACCAACGGAGATATTGCCGATTTCATCTTGGTTTTCGTGCGCACCGGAGAAGGAGAGAGGGAAAAAGGCCTTTCAGCCTTGGTGGTGGAAAAGGGCACACCTGGGTTCAGAGTGGGAAAGCACGAGGACAAGCTGGGACTCAGGGGGGCGAATTTGGTCGAGTTGATTTTTGAAGATGCCATGGTTCCCCGTGAAAATTTGATCGGAAAGCCTGGCTTGGGATGGGATATTTTGAGCACCAGCGCAGCGGATATGAGGGTGTACGGCCCCGGTGCCATGGCTGTGGGCCTGGCTCAGGGCGCCCTTGATTATGCAGTGGATTATGCCGGAAAGCGCATTCAATTCGGTCGGCCTCTATCGGACATGCAAGCCATAAGATTCATGCTGGCTGACATGGCAATCCCGGTGGAAGCAGCCCGGGCCTTGCTTTACCGATCAACGACTTTTATGGATTCAGGAGACGGTAACAAAAAAATGAGAAGCCGCCTGGTTTCGGCGACGAAGTGCTTTGCCTCGGATATCGCTATGCGGGTGACCATCGATGCCGTGCAAATCCTGGGCGGCTATGGCGTTATGAAAGATTTTCCGGTGGAACGAATGATGCGGGACGCTAAGATGATTCAGATTTTCGACGGCAGCAACCAGATACAAAGAGCCATAGTTGCCAAGAGCCTCATGGGTTAGCGGCCGTGGATACAGCTCCATTGGCAAAATATATAAGGTGCGTTTTATAGGGAGAAATGAAGATGGATTCAACGGTCATATACCAAACTGAAGGGGCAGTCTGTAACATTACCCTTAACCGCCCGGCGGTATTCAATGCCTTGAACCTTGAGTTGGTCAGGGAACTGACGGCCGCAATGAAACGCGCGGATTCCGATCCCGAGGTGCGCGTGGTCATCCTGAAGGGTTCCGGCAAAGCCTGGTGCGCCGGCGGAGACTTGGAAGAACTTCTGGAACTCACCCAGGGCGGTCCCGACCGGCGGCGCGCCTATCTCATGGATTTCAAGGCCATGATTGACACCGTGCGCCACATCTCCAAACCGATCATCGCTTCGGTCCATGGAGTCTGCGTGGGGGGAGGCAATGAACTAAATATAGCCTGTGACTTGACCATCGCCTCGGAAAAGGCCAAGTTCGGCCAGGCCGGCCCCCGGGTAGGGTCTATGCCTGCCTTCGGTGTACCTCAAAATCTGCAGATACTTGTGGGCGAAAAACGTTCCCGGGAAATCACCTATCTGTGCCGACTGTACACGGCGCACGAGGCGGAGGGCATGGGCTGGATCAACAAGGCGGTCCCTGCCGAGGAGCTTGACCGGGAAACGGAGGCTTGGGCCCAAGAGTTGGTGTCTAAAAGCCCCACCGCCCTGGCCCTGGGCAAGAAAATGCACAACGTTTACTACGACTTGCTATCCTCCAGCGCCGAGATGGGCGTGGAGATGCTCACATTTTTCTGGGGAACGGCCGAGGCCCGGGAGGGAATGCTGGCCTTCAAGGAAAAACGTCAACCCGTGTTCCAACCATGATTTGGCGGGTGGAACAGAGATTGAATGAACTAACGAAAGCATTCAAAGCCGCTTTTCCTCACACCCTCCCGGTATTAACAGGATTTATTTTTTTGGGGATTGCTTATGGCGTTTTAATGAATAGCCGGGGCTATGGAGTTGGCTGGACTGTATTATTTAGTTTAATGGCGTTTGCAGGCTCCGCACAATATCCGGCGATTACTTTTTTAACATCCGTTTTTAATCCTCTATCCGCCTTGCTATTATCCTTAATGATAAATGCAAGGCATTTGTTTTATGGTGTTTCAATGCTGGAAAAATACAAGAGTACGGGTAAATTTAAACCTTATCTTATCTTTGGCTTGTGTGATGAAACATTCTCCATCATCAGCACCACTAATTCCCCAGAAGGAGTAAACCGAAACTGGTTCTGGTTTTTTATTACACTACTTAACCATAGCTATTGGGTGATAGGATCTGCTCTTGGAGGTCTTATAGGTTATATGATTTCCTTCAATACTAAAGGGCTTGACTTTGTATTAACTGCTCTTTTTGTGGCAATATTTGTAGGGCAATGGGAAAAAAAGAATAACCGCAAATCTGCGACTATCGGCGTTGTATGCTCCATCATCTGTTTGTCTATTTTTGGACAAAACAATTTTATTATCCCTTCTATGATTGCGATATTGGCGGTACTGACCATATTTCAAAATAAACTCTCCGAAGAAGGCATACGATGACCTTAACCGCTATTCAGACTTTAATTATTATTCTCATGGTAGCACTTAGCACAATTACAACAAGGTTTTTGCCTTTTATTATATTTCCTGACAACAAAGAACATCATTCGTACCTTACCTATCTCGGTAAGGTCTTACCTTATTCAGTAATCGGTTTGCTGGTGGTATATTGCCTTAGGGGTGTCAATTTACAATCCCCATCGTTCGGGCTTCCAGAGATAGCCGCTATTTTCTCTATCACGGTATTACATCACTGGAAAAGAAATGTGCTTCTTAGCATTGGGGTAGGAACAGCCTTATATATGACACTCGTACAAACTGTTTTCAAATAACACCTTTTTATCTCCCGGAAGCGTCCCGAATTATCTGCCGATCTAAAGACAACCGACGAGAAAAAGCTTTTGACGCATTAGACTATCCTTGCCCTGTTAAAAGCGACGTTGTCCATTTCATTCAGGAACTTTTTCGAACCGGACGGAGGCAAACAATTCCGACAGACTTTTTTTATTCAGCATTTGCAATCCCTCATCAAGTCATCGTATCATGGACTTTTATGAGGAATTCGTCAAAAAGAGAATTAGAGTCCTTTCGGGTCAACACCGGAATAGGCGAGATTCCTTTTCCCATAGGGTTTTAAGGGATATACTGCCCTTACCCTGATCCAGAGAACAGAAATGGGGAAAGGCTGAAACAAAGAAAGAGAAGAGGATTTTGGTTTGCTCCACATTTTTGTAGATGCGGATGCGTGCCCGGTCAAGCAGGAGGTGTACCGCGTTGCCGGTCGTTTTCGCCTGGAAGCACATTGGTGGCAAATTCCCGGATGCGGGTCCCGGATGAACGATGGATCGCACTTGAAGTTGTAAAAGACGGGTTCGATGCAGCCGATGACTGGATTGTCGAACACGTGCAAACTGACGACATCGTGGTCACGGCCGACATTCCGCTGGCCAGCCGCTGTATAAAAAAAGGTGCCCGGGTCATCGGTTTAACCGGCAAGCCGTTCACCGAAGACAATATCGGCATGGCAGTAGCCAGCAGGGACCTGATGTCCGAGCTGCGCAGCGCAGGAGAAATAACGGGCGGGCCGCCACCTCTAACAAAACGTGACCGGGCGCGTTTTCTTGAAAAGCTCAACAACATGATTCAATCCATCCGTCGGAGCATTCGAAATGACAAGGTTGAAAATTGAGAAATAGGGGAGCCATTCGCTGTAAAGGGGGACGGCTGTTCCTTGGCATCTGGGAACAGGTCCACACTCCCGAATTCAATTATGGCGAATTCGCCATAATTTTTTGCTTAAGTTAAGCCGCCAACTCCTGCAGCACTTCAGGATGGCGGGCAGCCACTTTGAGTAACGTGGAGGCAGCCCCGGAAGGCGTTTTCCGCCCTTGTTCCCATTCCTGCAGAGTCCTTACCGAAACTCCGAGGAGCTTGGCGAAGG
>JACRBX010000058.1 GCA_016219225.1 Deltaproteobacteria bacterium | reverse complement strand
GGAATATGCCAGCATCCAGAACACTACCCGGGAACCGGTCTATGTCTGGGCTTATCATCGCCAGGGGCGATTCGGGACCGAAGCGGGAAGGCACCGTTTGTGCCGGCAGGCCCATTTTATGGAGATTGAAGTGGACACCGAAACGGGCGAGATCGACATCAAGCGGGTGGTCAATGCAAACGACGTGGGTAAGGTCATGTCACCCGAAGGGGCCGAAGGACAGCAATACGGTGGGACCTATATGGCCCTAGGCCGGGGGCGGAGCGAAGAGTTTATCTGGGATGAGTCGACCGGCGTCCTGCTTAATGGAAATCTTCTGGACTATAAAATAGCCACCATGTTGGATTGCGGTCCCATCGATCCGATTCTGGTAGAGACGGGCCTGGGCTATGGGCCTTACGGCTCGGTGGGCATCGGTGAAGATATAGCCACGGTGGTTCCCGCCCTTCTCGGACCGGCCGTCTATAATGCCCTGGGCGTCTGGGTCGATGATTTCCCCATCACCCCGGATAAGGTTTTGAAGGCGTTGGGGAAGGGATAATGAAAATAGGTTCAAGGTTCAGGGTTCAGGGTTTAAAAAATCGTATACCTTACTTTAAACTCCGAATTCCGAAATCCGAATTCCGAACTGTAGTTTAATATGGTTATCGATGTCAAAGTGAGTGCGGTCCTTCGTTTTTATGTGAAATTTCCTGAGCACTTTCTCAAGGGAGATCGGGTGGAGGTGCCGGAAGGGGCCACCGTGGAACAGGTCCTTCAAAGGTTACACTTTCCGGAACGGATCAATGTATTTGTTATTTTGAACGGGATTCCCTCCGATCGAGGCAAGGTCTTGAAAGAGGGAGATGAAATGCACGTCCTGGCCCCTTTAAGTGGAGGGTGATGGAAAAAAACCGGGCAAGAGGCACGAGGTGAGAAGCAAACAAGGGATAGAAAAAAACTTATGATGGTCTCGTAATAACCCGTCATTCCCGCGAAGGCGGGAATCCAGGCTATAGCTTCTTTTTATTCCATTTTCATGATTAACGACGCCCCGGGAGGGCCTGAGGGCTTAATTCTCAAAAGCAGGCAATGAGCCAAGATACAATAAAAAAGGTTCTCGAACTCGTAGATAATATCCGGGCGGATCAATATCCCCTGGATGCCTACACCCATATCGGCCGGCGGGGTATTCGCCGGATCGATGGGGTGGAGAAGGCCAACGGGGCCGCTATCTATACCATGGATGTCCATCTGCCGGGAATGCTTTTTATGAGATTCCTGACCTCTCCCCATCCCCATGCCAGGGTTGTGCGCCTGGATACCAGCCGGGCCGAGTCGCTGCCCGGCGTCCGGGTGGTGCTGCGGTATGATGATCCGGAGTTACCACCGACTGCCGATCTGGGCGGCCATTTTCCATCCAGCGAGCCCCCTATACCGCACATCGCCTACTTTGAGGGTCAGGAGATCGGGGCAGCCATTGCGGCTGAAACGGAAGAGATCGCCGAGCAGGCCCTGAAGCTCATCCGGGTGGAGTGGGAGCAGCGCCCTTTTCTCCTGGATCCGGAGAAGGCTGCGGAGCCCGGCGCTCCTCTGACCATCCCCGAGTTATTTCCCAACGGCAATGTCTATAATGAAGGTCTCGACGTGCATCAACGGGGCGACGTTGAAAAGGGTTTAAGAGAAGCAGACCGGGTCATCGAGTTCCAGTGCCGGCGATCTTACCACACCTGGATAGGACCGGAGCGCCCCTGCGGCGTATTCAAATGGAACGGAGATTACCCGGAAGTCTGGGTCAAGCAGCAGCGGCCGCATATCTGCAAGCGGGCCATTGCCACCTGGTTCGGAGGCATTCCGACAAACAGGATCCAGTTGCACTGCCTCTATCAGGGGGCCAGCTTCGGCGGTTGGAGCCAGATGCACTGGAACCTGGGAGGGACCTATTGCGCCGCCGTAGCCGCCAGGAGGACCAGAAGGCCCGTTAAGTGGCTATTCACCCGCAGAGAGGATTTCTACGGCGCCCAGGCCGATGCCGGGTTCTACTCCTTTACTGTCGGAGCCAGAAAGGACGGGACCATTACGGCGGTGAAGGCCAAGGCGGTCATGAGTAATCAGGATGCGCCTGTTTTCGGGATCATCGGCCACCTGATGGAGAATACCAGAATCCCGAACCTCTATGGAAAACTGCAGGCCGTCATGATCAACAAGGGGCCGACCGTTCCGGTCCGGTGCGAACAGGCCCCTAATACCCTTGCCCTGACCATGGTCTTTGATCATGTGGCCAATGCCCTGGGCCTCGATCCCATAGACGTGGCGCTAAAAAATGATGGGGCCGAGGGGCACGACATGGGATGGCTCAATAAACAAAAAGAAGAACTGAGCTTTCCGGTCAGAGACAGCCTCAGAGAATGTATCGATAAGGGCAAGGCGGCTATAGGATGGGATGCGAAACGGCACAGACCCGGAGAAAGAAAACTCTCCAACGGCCGGATGCACGGCCTGGCCTTTACCTGGACCCATGAATGGGAAGATTCAGCCGGGTCGAGCGAAATCGCCATACGTATCGAACGGAGCGACGGAACGGCGAGCATCCTCGGAATGAGGGCCGATGGCGGTCAGAATGCTGAAACTTCTTACTGTCAGATCGCCGCTGATGAGCTCGGAATGCGGGTGGAGGATGTTTACTATCGACCCCAGCATGATACCGGTTTCTTTCCCCATACTCCTGATTCCTCCACCAACCTGGCGGTAAACGGATTCGCCATCCGGAACGCGGCCCGGATCCTGAAAAGACGGATCCTTGAAGCGGCCACAAGCCCCAGGGGGGTATCGCAGCGGGGAAATTTTCCCGCCCCTTTCCCCGGCCTGAAACCCGAAGATCTTGATATCCAGGACAGTGTGATTTACGTCAAGGCCGATCCAGCGAAGCGAATGAGCCTGGCGGAATATGTGGGACCCCTTGGGATCGGGGGGCCTATGAGTATGGGGGAGATGAAAATAGGCCATGAGCAGGCCTTGCCGAGGATGTCCTATTCGCCCCCGCTCTTTGCCTATGGCTGGCAGGTCCAGGAAGGGGCCTATGCCCACATACGGCTGCGTCTTTGCCGGCAGGCCCATTTTATGGAGGTCGAAGTGGATACCGAAACCGGCGAGGTGGAGATTACCAGGGTGGTCAATGTGAATGACGTGGGTAAGGTGATCAGTTGGGAGGGCTGCGAAGCCCAGCAGTACGGCGGGACTTTTATGGCCGTCGGCCGGGCCAGGAGCGAAGAAGTCGTCCATGACCCGGCCACGGGTGTTATGCTGAACGGTAACCTTCTGGACTATAAGATAGCCACGATGCTCGATTGCGGTCCGGTTGATACGATTCTGGTGGAGACGGGCATGGGGTATGGGCCTTATGGGACCGTCGGTATTGGGGAGGATGTGGCGACGGTCCTGCCCCCCCTTCTCGGTCCGGCGGTTTACAACGCCCTGGGGGTCTGGGTGGATGACTTTCCGATTACCCCTGACAAGATTTTGAGGGCTTTGGGGAAGACAGCATAAGGCATAAAGCAAAGGGTCGAGGGCAGGATGTGATTGCATAGGAAGAGACACCTGTTTTTACACCAGGCTCTATGCTCTTTGCGCATTAATGGGAGGACAGAATGAGGACATTTGCACACGTTGACGCTCAGACTATCGACGAAGCCGTTTCAGCGCTGAGACGGTTCGGTGACAAGGCGGAGATTATCGCCGGGGGTACCGATATTCTGGGACGGATGAAGGATGAGATCCTTCCCCGTTATCCCGAAGCCCTGATTAATATCAAGACCGTTCCCGGTCTGGATTATATTCGTGAAGACGGGGATGGATTGAAGATAGGCGCCCTCACCAGGCTGGAGGATATTGCTAAAGATATGACGGTCAAGGCCGGTTATGGAGCACTGGCCGAGGCGGCCCATCGAACGGCTTCTCCTCACCTGAGGGAGATGGGCACCATAGGAGGCAATATCTGCCAGGACATCCGCTGCTGGTATTACCGGAATCCTCAGAACAGATTTCCCTGTCTTAGAAAAGGCGGCGGCCGATGCTACGCCATTGAGGGGGACAACAGATATCACTCCATCTTCGGCGGCAGTGTGAAGCAGGGCTGCTATGCCGTTCATCCCAGCGACACGGCCCCGGCCCTCATCGCCCTGGACGGCAGGATAGAAACCTCCAAGAGAACCATAAAGGCCGAAGATTTTTTCGCTGTAGGGGTGCGAAAAACCACGGTCCTGGATCATGATGAAATCGTCAAGGAAATACGGGTGCCGAAACCATCGGGTCAATCGCGAAGCGCCTTCCTTAAATTTGCTATAAGGAAAACGATTGATTTTCCCATAGTGAACTGTGCGGTCCTGATCAGCACCATCGACGGGAACGTCAGTGCCGCCAGGATCTGCCTGAATGCGGTCTATGTCAAACCCTACAAGGCCGAGGAGGCCGAAAAATTTATCCTTGGAAAACGGATTGATGAAACAACCGCTGAAGCCGCCGGCGAGGTGGCCGTGGCCGGGGCAAAGCCTATGAGCTGTAACCGGTATATGGTCCAAATCGCCAAAACCCTGGTAAAACGAGCATTACTGGCTTGCGTTTGAGGAACCTGGATTCCGGCTTTTGCCGGAATGACGTAAAAGAAATCCCCAGAGTGCTAATTTAAGAACCTGACAAAAGGAGGTAGTTTATGGGTTTGAAGGTAGTTAATATTATCGCCATGCCGGGTGTCGATTTTGGAGATGAACTGCTGGACCCCTTGGGGGCAACCCTGGTCAAAGGGGTCTGGATGACGGAAGAGGAGATTATCGCCCAGGCCCATGACGCCGACGCTATTATCGGTGTGGTCTCCATCCATCCTTTTAATCGGCGCCTGCTGAGCGCCCTTCCCAAATGCCGCCTGATTGCCGGGGTCGGCATCGGGTACGACAAAACCGACCTGGAGGCCGCCACCGACCTCGGGATAGCAATTACCAACGTGCCTGATTACTGCCTCGACGAAGTCTCCGGTGCGGCCATAACCTTAATGCTGGCTCTGGGGCATCGGCTGCTCCAGATCGATAAGGCGGTCCGGGAAAAACCGGTTGTTCTGACCATAGACCGAAAGTCCTTGATGGCCATCGTCCATCCCATCTTCCGGATGCGGGATCAGACCCTGGGCATCGTCGGTCTGGGCAAGATAGGCACGGCCACGGCTCTGAAAGCCAAGGGATTGGGGATGCGGGTGATTGCTTATGACCCCTATGTCCTCGGCCCGGTGATGGAAAGCCGCGGTATCCAGCCGGTTGATTTCGCAACGCTGCTTAAGGAATCGGATTTCATCAGCACCCACACCCCCCTCACCTCTGAAACGAGCAATTTGTTCGGCTATCAGGAATTTAAGAAGATGAAACCCACCGCCTATTTTATCAATACCTCCCGGGGGGGATGTGTCGATCAGGGGGGGCTGATTCAGGCCTTACGGGAAGGTCTTATTGCCGGGGCCGGTATTGACGTTACCATTGATGAACCTATGACTTCGGACAATGCCTTGCTCACCATGCCTAATGTGATTCTCACCGGGCATAGTGCCTGGTATTCGGTGACGGCTGATAAGGAACTGCATCAAAGACCCATGACCCAGGTGGTGCGGGCCCTCAACGGGGAATGGCCGATTTACACGGTTAATGTAAAAGTAAAATCAAAGTGGATGGCCAAGTGGGGCCGGAAAGATTAAGCTAAAGACCCTTTTTTATTAACCCCTCATGCCCGGGGCGAGCGCCACGAAGCATGAAAAACCGAATATCGAAAATTTAAAATCCGAAATCGGAATCTATTTTCGTACTAAAGGAGGAAAATCATGGAATTCAAAAAAAGATTTTTTAATGTGTGTCTGGTGGGGATCGTTCTGGCGGGGTTAATCATTTTAGCCGGGCCACAGACCGGTCGTTGTGAAGCGCCGATTAAGATCGGTATGATCGATTCATACAGCGGGGCGACCTCCTTTATCACCAAGCTGGCCCTCAGCGGCTGGCAACTGGCCATAGACGAGTTTAACGCCAAGGGCGGTTTGAACGGACGTAAGATCGAGATCATTACCCGGGACGACAAGTTTAAGGCCGATGAGGCCCTGGCCCATGCCCGGGAACTGGTCCTGAAAGAAAACGTGGACTTCCTGGCCGGTACGATCAACAGCAGCGCAGCCCTGGCGGTATCGGAATTCGCGAAAACCAAGAAGAAGATCTTCATGGTCCATGCCGCCTATACTCACCGCCTGACCGGTGAACTGGGGCATCGCTACGTCTTTCGGTCCTGTCAGAGTGCGGACATCGTCGGGCAGTCGGGCGGCGCTTTCGCAGGCTCCAAACCCTATAAGAAGTGGTATATTATCGGGGATGATTTTGAGCTGGGCCATTCCCTGGCGGATAATTTTAAAAAAGGGCTTAAAAAGGCCAATCCCAACGCGGTCATCGTAGGGGAATCATGGGTCAAATTGGGAGAGACGGACTATACGCCTTACCTCAGTTCGGTCATGGCGCAGAAACCGGACGCCGTCTTCGGCTGTTTCGGAGGAGCATCCCATATACCCTTCCCGAAGCAAGCAAAGATGTTTGGTCTTTTTGATAAGGTAGCCTACTTCCACTATTGGCTTGCTGATCCCCTGTTTGCCCAGGTGTTGAAGGAAAGCTACCCCGTCGGCGCCTATTCCGGGTTGAGCTATTTCTGGTATTATCCTGAAATACCGGCAAATAAGGAGTTCCGCAAGAGATACGTGGACTACACCACTCAGAAAGGTGATCCCCAGCAATATCCGGGGGAGGGCGTGCTCGCTGGTTACTCAGGCGCCAGGTTCCTCATAGAAGCCATGCTGAAGGCAAAAAGTGCCAGGACGGAAGATGTCATCAAGGCCCTGGAGGGTCTCACCATTCAGACGGCCAGCGGTCCCCAGACGATGCGGGCCTACGATCATCAGGTGTTGGCCCCGGTCTTCTGGGGACAGATTGCCAACGTTCCCAACTATCCCTTTCCCATCATGAAGGACATCTACACCGCGCACGTAAAAGAGATCACTCCCACCTGTGAGGAGATCGTAGCAGCGAGAAAAGACCGCAAATAGGGGGGGTAGATGCTGGATGCTGGTGGATGCTGAATAATTCATCAGGATTCTTTGAGTTGGAATTTTAAAAGTTGAGGGATGCTGGAACATGATTTTTTCCGATGCCATGCTTTTTGCCCAATTTGTGAGCGGCCTCAGCCGGGCCATGATCCTTTTCATCATGGCCTCGGGGCTGACCCTCGTTTTCGGAGTCATGCGGGTTATTAATTTCGCCCATGGTTCCTTCTACATGATGGGGGCGTACCTGGCCTTCACGGCGACCACCCTGCTGGCCGGCTCCTTCGGCTTTTGGGCGGCCTTTCTCATTGTACCGAGCCTGACTGCCGTTCTGGGAGGAGTCGTCGAGGTTTTTCTGCTCCGTCGCATCTATGAAAAGGAACACCTGCTGCAGATGCTTTTGACCTTCGGTCTTGTCTTCGTCTTCAGCGACGCGGTAAGAATGATCTGGGGGGTCGATCTCAGGATGGTTAGTCTCCCGTCATATATGGCGGGATCAGTCATTGTTCTCGGTCACCAGTTTCCGGCCTACCATCTTTTCATTATCGGCCTTGGCGGAGCGATCGCCGTTGTTATGTGGCTCATGCTCAACAGGACAAACCTCGGAAAACTTATGAGGGGTGCCGCAGAACATCGGGAGATGGTGGGACTCTTGGGTTACCCCGCGAACCGTCTCTTTACCATCGTCTTCATGATGGCGACTTTCCTGGGAGGACTGGCAGGGGCAACCATAGCGCCGGCTGTCCGAATCTCTCTGGGGATGGATACGGAGATCATCGCTGAATGCTTCACCGTCGCCATTATCGGTGGCCTGGGAAATGTCTGGGGAGCCCTCCTGGGGGCCTTGATCGCCGGCATGATGTATTCCTTCGGGATCCTCGTGCTCCCCCAGTATGCCATGGCATTTATCTATATATTAGGTGGGATCGTAATCGTCGTCAGGCCCAACGGGCTTCTCGGCAAGTCGTCACCGGTCAAAGTTTAAGGTCTACGGTGCAAGGTGCAAGGCGCAAGGCTGAAAGCGTAAAGCTCAAAGGGAAATCTTAAACCGTATGCCTTGCACCGCATTTTTCGGAGGTATTTTGAAAAAGGATCAAAAAAAAGAACAAACCGATAATAAGGGGATGCGCTGGTTTGGATGCTTCATTCTGGGCCTTGCCCTGGTCATCCTTCCCTATATCCTGGAAAAAGGTCTTTCCCCTTACTATCTTTTCCTGGCGACTAAGGTGATTATCTGGATCCTTTTTGCGACCAGTTTCAATCTGGTATTGGGATACGGAGGTATGATGTCCTTAGGCCACGCCGCCTTTTTCGGGATCGGCGCCTATACTTGTGCTCTCCTTCTGGTAAAGACCTCCTTTCCGCCTGTCCTGGCTATGTTGGCCGGTCCTGTTGCCGCTGCCCTTGCCGGCATGATCGCCGCCTTTTTCAGCGTCCGCGTCCAGGGGGCCTTTTATTTCGCCACCATTACTATTGCCTTCTGTCAGATCGCTTACACCGCAGCCTTCAAGTGGCGGAGCTTTACTTTCGGTGATGACGGAGTCCAGGGGATTCCGGTCCCGGCCTTTATTTCTACGGAGGCCAGCTATATCAATTTGTATTTTTTTGCTTTGGCCGTCACGGTCCTCTGCCTCTATGCCGTTTGGAGGATCGTCCGCTCTCCTTATGGTTTGCTGCTGAGAGCGCTGAAGGAAGACCCCATAAGGGCTACCTTTATCGGGATGAAAGGGCAGCAATACCGTTTTATCGCTTTTGTGACCTCGGCCTTTTTTGCCGGTGTGGCAGGTGTTCTCTACGCTTTTCTGGAAACCTCCGTGGCCCCGGATATACTTTCCTGGACCTTTTCCGGAGAAGTGGTGCTTATGAGCGTACTAGGGGGCATGAACCTTTTCCTCGGTCCGGCTGTGGGGGCGGCCATCATGGTCCTCCTCAGTACCTTTGTCACCTCTTACATGAAGTACTGGCTATTTACCATGGGGACGATTCTGGTCCTTATCGTCCTTTTTTGCCCGAAAGGGGTTGCCGGTCTCGTGGTCGATAAATACACCTCCTGGCAGAGAAAGGACTGAAAGTCCATGGCTATTTTAGAAGTCAAGGCGTTATCCAAATCTTTCGGTGGCGTACAAGCGGTGGCCCAGGTCGATCTGGAAGTGTCCCGGGGTCAGATTTACTGCGTGATCGGACCTAACGGGGCCGGAAAATCCACGCTATTCAATTTGATCAGCGGATACTACCGGAGCGATACCGGCTCGGTTTTTTTTAAAGGGGAAGACATTACCCGGTTTCGCCCTCAGAGGATCATCCCTATGGGCCTGGGGAGGTCTTTCCAGGTGACCAAGATATTTCCCAGGCTGACGGTATTCGAAAACGTCCAGGCGGCCGTATTGTATTCAAGAGGATATGGCCTGAATTTCTATTCTCCCTCAAAAAAACTGGTCCTGGAGCAAACGGAAGAATGCCTGGCCATGGTCCGATTGACGGACCGGTCAAAGGAGATTGCCGGGGTGCTTTCGGCCGGAGACCGCAAAAGGCTTGAACTGGGGATTACCCTGGCCTCGGCCCCTGAGCTTTTACTGTTGGATGAACCGACCTGCGGGATGTCTCCGGTGGAAACGAATGAGACTATCGAACTCATCCAGAAGATTTCCGGGGAAAAATCCCTGACTATCCTGTTTACCGAGCACAAGATGGATATGGTTTTCAGTATCGCTTCTTATCTGACGGTTATGAATTTCGGAGCGGTCATCGCCGCCGGGACCCCGGCGGAAATCCGGACCAATGTTAGGGTCCAGGAAGTCTATTTCGGGAGAGAAAAAGATGCTGCTCAATGTTAAGGAGATCGACACCTATTACGATATCTTTCAGGCCATTTTCAAGGTTTCCCTGCAGGTTCAGAAAAAGGAAGTGGTTTGCCTGTTGGGAAGAAACGGGGCCGGGAAAACGACGACGCTCTCAAGTATCATCGGCCTGACTCGGCCGCGGTCAGGGAGTGTCCAATTTAAAGGCCGGGAGATTGGGGGTCAAAAGTCCTACCAGATCGTTCAGATGGGGATCGGGTTTGTTCCGGAACATCGTTGGATATTCTCCGATCTTACGGTTCGGGAAAACCTGGAATTAGGCTGGCGGGAGAAGAAGCCCAAGACGATGTTCGAAGAGATCTATCAACTTTTCCCTAAACTGAAGGACCTGGGCGGCCAGAAAGGAGGGAATTTGAGCGGAGGAGAGCAGCAGATGCTGACCATTGCCAGAACCCTGATGGGAGGGCCTGAACTGTTGCTGCTCGATGAGCCCACGGCCGGTCTGGCACCGGTGATCGTGCAAAGCCTGGCCTCCAAAATCAGGGAACTTAAAGAAAAAGGGGTGACCATCCTATTGGCCGAACAAAATGCCGAGTTTGCCCTGGGCGTCAGCGACCGGGTTTACGCGATTGATAAAGGGTCGATTGTTTACGAAGGGACGGCCGACCATTTAAAGGCCAATGGAGCACTCATGCAACAATACCTTGGAGTCTGTTAATTCGATGCAGGCTTCCCTGATGATCACCTGTTTGTGCGATGGGCTTTTTCCCGAGGTGGGAAAAAGCGCGGTCCGGGTCCTTCGGAAGCTCGGCGTAACGGTAGAGTTTCCGAAGGAACAAACCTGTTGTGGACAACCGGCCTTCAACAGCGGCTATCCTGAAGAGGCCAGAAAGTCGGCCCGGGCCATGATCCGGGCCTTTCGCAGCAGCAGTCACGTGGTTTCCCTTTCCGGATCGTGTGTGGGCATGATCCGTCACAACTACCCCCGCCTCTTCAGCGGCCGACCGGAGGAAAGAGAGGCGGAAACATTGGCAGTTAAAACCTATGAATTCTCGGAATTCCTTACCGAGGTCCTTAAGGTCGAAGCACTGCCCGTGGAGGTCCGTGGCCGGGCAACCTTCCACAACAGTTGCCATACCAGGCGCTGGCTGGGAGTCTCGGATGGACCTGAAAAAATCCTGAAGATGGTCCGGGGACTGGAAGTAGTCCCTTTGCCAGGCGCAGAAGATTGTTGCGGTTTCGGGGGGACCTTCGCCGTGAAGATGCCCCGGATCTCGACGTCCATGGTGGACGAAAAAGTTGAACACATTCTCGAGACCGGAGCTGATCTGCTCGTCAGCCTGGACATGAGCTGCCTGATGAACATCGGCGGCCGCCTTCAGAGGGAGGCCCATCCGGTTCGCGTCATGCACCTGGCCCAGCTCCTGGATGAGGGATGGTTGCCCCATGGACGATAAGCTGATGGGTCCTTTTGATCAGAGAGTGGAAACTGCCCTGGGCCGGGATTTCCAGCGGCAAGCCTTGCGCCGGGCCCAGGATGGGATGCGGGATCGAAGGAGGATAGCCACGACCAGGTTTCCCGCCTGGGAAGAATGGCGCGACCGGACGGAAGCCATCCGGGCCCACACCGTAAGTCACCTGGACCATTACCTGGAACAATTCGCCGCCAAGGCCGAGGGAAAAGGGGCCAGGATATTTTTCGCCGCCACAGCCGGCGAGGCGACTGAATATGTCGTGCAGTTAGCCAGACAGAAAGGGGTAAAACGGGTCGTCAAAGGCAAGTCCATGGTCTCTGAGGAAATAGGCCTCAATGAAGCCCTGGAGCAGGACCAGGTTGAAACCGTGGAAACGGACCTGGGAGAATACATCATCCAATTGGCCGGTGACCGACCCTTTCATATCCTCGGCCCGGCCATTCATAAGAACCGGGAGCAGATTCGCGACCTTTTTTCCAGGGTCTCCGGTCAGCCGGTCGGCTCCGATGCCCGGGAGTTGACCCGCTTTGCCCGGACCCAATTGCGCAAGAAATTTCTGGCCGCCGATATGGGAATCACCGGAGCCAATTTCGGTGTGGCCTCAACGGGTACGGTGGTTTTGGTTACCAATGAAGGAAACGGCCGGTTGAGCAGCGGCCTGCCCAGGACCCACGTCGTCATCATGGGTATGGAAAGGCTTGTCCCCGACTGGGAAAGTTTCGATGTCTTGTTGAGTGTCCTGCCCCGGTCGGCCACCGGCCAGGACAGCACCGCTTATGTTACGGCCATTACGGGTCCGAAAAGGGCTGAGGACCAGGATGGGCCAGAGGAGCTTCATGTCGTGATCGTCGATAACGGCCGCTCCCGCCTTCTCGGCACCCGGTATCAGCCGGTGCTTCACTGCATCCGGTGTGCCACCTGTTTAAACGTTTGTCCCGTATACCGTCAGATCGGGGGCCACGCTTATGGATCGGTTTACATGGGCCCCATCGGCGCGGTTTTAACCCCCCTTATCGAAGGCCTGGAGAAGTGGCCGGAACTTCCTTTCGCATCAAGTCTCTGCGGGGCCTGCCAGGAGGTCTGTCCGGCCCGGATTCCGCTGACCGATTTTTTGGCTGATCTACGGCAGGACCTTGTTCAAAAAGGGGCCAGGCCGGAGTCAGAAAAATTGGCTTTTCAAATCTTTGGGACGGTGATGGGACACCCCTGGTTTTACAATAAGGCATTGAGGCTGGTCAAGGCGGTACTCCGTTTTTGGGCGAAAGAGGGCCAGATCGTCAAAGGCCCCGGCCTGTTGAAGAAGTGGTCAGCCAGCCGCAATCTGCCAGCACCGCCAAAACAGAGCTTTCATGACTGGTGGGAAGAAGAGGGTAGAAAAGCCTCCGGCCGGAACGAAAAAGGATAGTTGATGGAACGTGCCGAATTTTTGAGAAAGGTCCGTGAATCCCTGGGGCGGACAAATTCCCCGCCCTTACCGCTCCCGCGGTGGCAGCCGCCTTCCCATCTCTTTTTCGAGGACCTTGAGGAGCGCACCCGGGTTTTCAGACAACAGGCCACTGACATCGGTGTAACGGTCCATCAGGTGGAAACCCGGGAAGAGGCCAGGAAAGGTGTGCAGAGGCTCGTATCGGAAATGGGCTGGACTGGTGTGGCGGCCATTCGGGTCCTTTGGTGGGAGGGTTTGAAAGACTATTGGACCGATAATGCGGCCACAGCCGCTTTCGGTCTTGATGAGGCCCAGTGGGCTCTGGCGGAGACAGGCACCCTGGTGATCGAGACCGGTGGAGATCGCCGGCGGGATGTCTCCAGCCTGCCCCCGGCCGTCGGGTTTTTTCTTCCCCGATCGAAGATTCTGTCCCGCCTCACTGACCTGTGCCAGAAGCTGAATGCAGCGACGGCCCCTGTCCCGGTCTGCATCACCCTGATCAGCGGCCCGAGTCAGACAGGCGACATCGAAGGGGTATTGACCCGGGAGGTCCATGGACCGGGTGAAGTGCATGTCTGGGTTATTGGGGATGAATAAAGGTTCAAGGTATAAGGTCCAAGGTTTAAGGTTTAAGGAAAACCGTACACGGTAAACCTTAGCCTATAGCCCATAGCCCATTGCCTATTGTCCATAGCCATCAGGCGGTTTTTTATGCTTGAAACTTGTATCTTGCAACTTGCAACTTTATTTTTACTTAAAACAAGGAGGTTTTATGATGGACTGGAATTATGAGGGATATCCTTTGGAAAATGTTCCCTATTTTAAAAAAAATACTTACTGGCTTTCGCCGATGAACTTTGTACCGGAGGCCTATGACCGGTCCAGGGTCGCCAAAAAGGTGCTGATCCACGACGTCACCCTGAGGGATGGGGAGCAGACACCGGATGTAGTCTTCAAACCCGACGAAAGGATTAAACTGGCTGTGGAGCTGGACTATCTGGGTGCGGACCGGATCGAATTCGGTATGCCGATCTCTTCCGAGGATGTCCGCGATTCTTTTAAAGAGGTCCTGAAGATGGACTTGAAGGCCGAGATTATTGCCTTCCTGAGGGCCCACAAAGACGACCTGAAACTGGCCGAGGAATTAGGGACCCGGTCGGTCCTTATCGAGCATTGCGTCAACCCCTATGTATGTAAACACGTCTATGGCCTGGACCATAGCCAGACGGTGGAGCGTCTCAGCGAGGCCTTCAGGATCGCCAATGCCAACGGGATGAAGGCCTATTTCATGGGATGGGATGCTTCGAGGACCCCGATCCACTACCTCAGAAAGCTGTATGCCGACCTCCTCGACAGGGTCAAGATCGATGCCATCGTCTTTGTCGATACCTTTGGGGTAATGACCCCCTATGGAACGGCCTATACCTTTAAGAAGCTCAAGGAATTCTTTCCGGAGACCAACTTCGAAATCCATAATCATAACGGCTTCGGACTGGGGGTGGCAAACGCCCTGGAGGCCATCATGAACGGCGCCAGTTGTGTCCACACCGCCCTGTGCGGCATGGGGGAACGGGAGGGCAACATCGCTATTGACGAGATCGCCGCCACGCTGGAAATCCTCTTCGGCATCAAGACCGGTATCGATCTCACCAAGGTGACCCGGATCTCCAAATTAGCGGAAAAGATCAGCCGCTACCGGCCGGCCGGGACCAAACCGGTGACCGGGGATTTTTATTATATGAAGATCATCGGCACGGCCGTCCATGCTGAACAGAAGGCCTTTCAGGCCGGCCTGTGGATGGGAGCGGCCTTCGCCCCCAAGGTCATCGGAAAGACGGACTTTGAATACGGTCTGGGCAAGGGCAGCGGCATGGCCAACATCCGGTTCGTTCTGAACCGTTTGGGGCTGGAGGCCAGTGAAGAAGAGATGAAACAGATGCTCCAGATCGTCAAAGAGGAGTCCAATATCATCAAAGGAACGATTTCCGTAACCGATTTCGAGTATATCGCCCGGGCCGTTATGGACAAAAAATTGTAAACCAATCGGGAAGGGGCTTTGGTCCGCCCCTTCCCTCTAATCCCCTGCAAATAGCTGTAAAGTAAATTAGGCGAGGATGGCGCCTGCCGTTTCAGTGCGCCATAATCCAACGGGAGGTAGCAACATGGGAAAGACGTGGGCAGAGATGTCGGCGGCCGAAAAGCGGGAAAGCAGATTTCAGACATGGCTTTCGGCAGAAGATGTCAGGTTTCAAAGCCCTGAAGCTGAAACCCAATACAAGGCGGCAGTAAAGAGGTTCATTGATGTGGTTCAGATGGAAAAGACCCCGGACCGCGTGCCCGTGCATGTGTTCGGCACCTTCATGCCGGCCCATCTATATGGGGTAACACCCTACGAAGCCATGTACGATACGGACAAATTAATCTCGGCCAATAAACGGTTTCTGATAGATTACCAACCGGACTACCTGGCGAGCCCTGTGGCCATCGGGTCGGGCAGGATTCTCGAAATCCTTGATTACAAACAGTATAAATGGCCCGGTCATGGTGTTCCCGAAACCTCAGGTTATCAATACGCTGAAGGCGAATACATGCGCGTCGAAGACTATGAAACCCTGATAGACGACCCATCGAATTTCTGGGCCAGAACGCTGATACCACGCGCCTTAGGGGCCTTGGAACCCCTGAAAAATATCCCTTCCTTTACCGATCTGTGGGAGATAATAGGGGTTTCGATACACATGATTCCCTTTGGCACTCCGCCGGTCCAGCAGGCACTGAAAGCGCTGATGGAAGCCGGGGATGAAGCAATGACCTGGATACAAAAGGTATCGGCTTTCGAAGCAGAAGCTAAAGCCATGGGCTTCCCGTCTTGCATGGGCGGAGCCACGAAAGCACCCTTCGATCTTGTTGCCGATACCTTGAGGGGCACGCGGGGAATGATGCTCGACATGTATAGAAAACCCGACAGGGTATTAAAAGCCGTTGAGAAGCTGACCCCGCTGGCAATCAAACAGGGTGTGAACGCGGCCTCTGCGAGCGGAAATCCCGTGATATTTATCCCCCTGCATAAAGGGGCTGACGGGTTCATGTCCGATGCCCAGTTCGCCAAGTTCTACTGGCCTTCCCTCAAGGCGCTCATTCTCGGACTGGCCTCCGAGGGGTGTGTGCCTTACTTATTCGCCGAAGGATCATACGGCAAGCGGCTCAACTATCTGAAAGAACTGCCCAAGGGCTCCTGTTTCTGGATATTCGACCGGACAGACATGGCAACCGTCAAGGAAACCATCGGGGACAGGCTCTGTATCGGCGGAAACGTTCCTTCAGGCATGATACTAACCGGCACCTCCGATCAGGTGAAAGCGTATTGCCAGGAACTTATCGATGTTGCCGGTAGAGGCGGCGGCTATATCATGGCCTTCGGCACGGTCATGGATGAAGGCAAGGCAGAGACGGTGCACGCCATGATCGATTTCACCAGGGAATACGGCGTGTACAAATAACGGACAGCTTCTGAACGGCGGGTCATGATGCGGTGCTAAGGTCCTGCCGGCCAGCGAAACCCCGGTGACCAAAGAGCTTCTCCGGAACACATCCCAGATAGGATCGTTTTACCTTCTCATCGGTTTGCAGGGCTCTGCTTTCGCCTGAACCACTGTTTTTTTTCAAACGGATTGCAACAGGCCGGCCAGGCTGGTTCTGTTTTTCACTTTGGTTTTGTCGAAAATGTTCTTTAAATGGGTCTCCACAGTAAACCGGCTGATATAAAGCCGCTCGCCGATTTCATCGTTGGTCAGGCCCTGGCTGACGCAGTGGGCTATGGCGATTTCCCTTCTGGTGAGCTGATATTTTTCTTTTAATACCTCTTCCCGGCCTGGGCCGGTTTCTGAAAAGTCCAGCATGTAGATTACAAATCTAAGAGCGGACCGTTCCCCGAGGGCGTGCTCGACCAGGGAAGCATTGATCTGAAATTTTCTGTTGGGTCCGGACTCCATAATCCTCTGACGGCGCAGCGCAGCCGATTCAAGGCCGTTTTGGAAAAGCCCTTTAAGGGACAAGCAATCCCGTACGATTTCGGGGGGGATAGAGACGCCTCCCAGGTTTATTGCGTCGGGATGAGGCGCCTGTTCCGGGCAAAGCATTCCGCAAAAGGCATCGGCGCTGGAATTCCAATAAACCGGCCGCAGGTCATAATTCAGAATGATAATCCCGAAGGATGGCAGTTTATCCCCCCACCCCCCAAACCATTTTTTCGACTCATCCATTTCCGTGAATTGGATACTGTTCTCCAGGGCGGTAGTCAGATGAGGGGCCAGAATACGGGCCTTGGCCACATCCCGGCGGGAAAAGTCGGCCTGATCCTTTGGCCGAAACAACCCGATCAATCCCAGGACCCTGGCGTTGGAGCGCAGAGAAATGGAGAGTTTATAGTGGATGTTCTGGGGTCGATAAAATTCGTTATAAATCGGTAGGTTCACCCAGCGTTTGTAGGGCAGGATATCATCAACCTTGCAGACCGTACTCCGGAAATGGGCTTCCTGCTGAAACGGGTCAGACCGGCTGTAACAGCGGACCCACCGATCCAGGTAATGGAGGTTCATACCCGCCCCGACCAGGTCGGCATTGTCAATCGTTTTGAACTCCCTGTCGCCCAGGAAGAAAACAACCCCCTCGGCACGGAAGACCCGTCGAAGGGAGCGGACCATCTTGGCGCGCATCTCCGGCAGCCTTACCCGGTAATGGGCTGCCTGGATAACGTCAACGATATCCTGGAAATCTTCGTGGTTCAGGGTGCTGAGATCTCTGCTGATCAGGGGTATAACCTCCTTATAAAAAATCCCTGTTTTCAGGTATGGAAATTATAATCGTCTCCATTTAATATTTTCGAGTTTTAAACTGAAATTGTCAAGATAAAGTTTTATTAAAAAATTCAGGAGGGCGCGGATGAAAAAGAGGAGACTTATTGCAGGATTGATGAGCATTTGTATTTGCTTTTTAATGCTGGCCGGGTTGTCTTTCCCTGCCGCAGCACAACCCAAAGGAAAGCCGATCCGGTTAGGGGGCTCTATGTCGATAACGGGTCCTCTGGCGGACAACGCCAAGTGGGTAAAACGGGGTTACGAGTACTGGGCAGAAAGAGTGAACAAATCGGGAGGGCTTTTGGGCCGGCCGGTGGAACTGATCATTTACGATGATGAGGGGAAACCCGACAAGGCGGTCCAACTGCTCGAAAAGGTCATCACCGTGGATAAGGTGGACCTGCTCCTCGGCGGTTATGGCGGGGCTTCCGTGGCTGCCCAGATGCCGGTGGCGGAACGGTATGGCATGGTCTACGTCTCCATGGGCGGCCATATGGCTTCTTTCAGCCAGGGCTTCAAATATTCCTTCAGCGCCACGCCTATGATGGGGGAATGGCTGGGAGAGGCCTTTTACCGGTTTCTGGAAAGCCTGCCGGTGGCCGATAGACCGAAATCCGTGGCCTACATAAAGCTGAACAACCCTATCGGCCGGGCCGGTCAGGCGGTGGATCGCAAATGGGCGGAAAAGCTGGGCATGAAAATCGTCGTGGACGAGTTCTACGACCCGCCATTGTCGAGTGCCGATGCCCTGATCACCAAGGCGAAGGAGCGGAATGCCGAACTGCTCTATTGCACCCAGTTCTTTCCGGATGCCATCTTAACGGTACGCTCGGCCAAAGCCCTGGGCTACAATCCCAAATTCTTCCAGCAGTCGATTGCCGCCACTTCTCCGGCCTGGACCAAGCTGCTCGGCCCGGACGCCAACTATGTCTATCAGGGGGTCATCATCACTAACACCCTCCCGTATCCGGGAATCGTCGAACTGAACAAGCTGGTGAAAGAGAAGTGGGGCGAGCCCGATGCCCCGGAATATTTCCTCTTCGGATACAGTTGGCCTGAAACGCTCCAGCGGGGGGTGGAAGGCGCCAAAAGCCTGAAACAGGATGCCATCCGGGACTATCTGAGGACCCACGAGATCAGCATCCTCTCCGGGAAATTCAAATTTGACGAGAGAGGCTTGCCAGCGCCTTATTCTTATGTGGTGCAGGTCTTGAACGGTCAGACCCAGGTGGTTTATCCCAGCAGCGGAAAGTCAAAGGCCGTCTATCCGAAACCGGCCTGGGGAAAGTAGCCTTGAAGAGGCGAAAAGACGTAGCCAAGGGAGATAGGTAAGACCTAGTGGAAGGACTTTCCTTAAATCAATTCATTCAAAGCATCGTCAGCGGACTCCTCCTCGGGGGCACCTTTGCGGTGCTGGCTGTGGGTTTCAGCCTCATCCTGGGAATAGCACGGGTGGTCAACCTGGCCCATCCCGTGCTGGCTCTGGTGGGCGCCTATATCACCTATTGGCTGCTGGAACTCTACGGCTGGAATCCCCTTTTCTCCCTGGTTTTGGTGATTCCGGCCCTCTTCCTGCTGGGCATTATTATAGAACGGACCGTAATCCGGACAGCCGCCAAAAGGACCAGGGACCTGACTGCCGCCTCACTGGTTCTGACCTTCGGCGTAACGATCGTTGTGGAGAACCTGTTGCTCTCTATCTGTAAAGCCACCCCCAGGCTGGTTTCCACCTCTTATTCCGGGAAATCCATATTCTTAGGCGGTATCGCCCTGCCCATGAATTTTCTGGTGAGCTTTGCCGTGGCCGTGGTTACCGTCACGGCCGTTTATTTCTTCCTGCATCATACCTTTCTCGGTAAAGCGGCCAGGGCGGTCTGGCAGGACCGGGATGGGGCCGTACTGATGGGCATCAATATCAGCCGGGTGATGGCTTTCACCTACGGCCTGTCCTTTGCCACCGCCGGGATCGGGGGGACCTGCATGAGCCTCATGTACTCTATCGAGCCGTCCACTCATTGGGCCTGGATCACCTTTGTCTTTGCCATCGTCATCGTGGGCGGCGTCGGCAGCATCATGGGGACGGCTGTGGCCAGCCTCCTGATCGGCCTGATCATAGGGGTCAGCAGCGCCCTGATCCCCCTGACCTGGATCAACCTCATACTTTTCGGCATCATCATCGCCCTGTTGCTGGTAAGACCGACCGGTCTTTTCCGGCAGTGAACCCGGAGAACGGATGGAGAAGAACGGACGCTCAATATTCATCGTGACCGCTGTGGGTGCGGCCCTGGCCCTTTTCCCGCTCCTTCGACCGGATGCCTACTATCTGTCGGCCCTTTTCAGCCTTTTTATGTATGCCGCCCTGGCCTGCGGCTGGAATATATTCGGCGGATACACGGGCTACAACAACTTCGGTCATGCCGCTTTTTTCGGCATCGGGGCCTATACCAGCGCCCTGCTCCTCCTCAAATGGGGGCTTTCCCCTTTCTATACCGCCATCCTTGGGGGGCTGCTCGCATCTCTTTGCGCGGTGATCATCGGCTATCCCTGTCTCAGGCTGAGAGGACCCTATTTTGTTCTCGTGACCCTCTGTCTCGGTTTGTCGGCCCGGCTGGTAGTGATCAATGTGGAATTTACCGGCTCATCGACCGGGCTCTACCTGCCCTTTCTGAAGGTGGGCATGTTCGCCAACCGGGTAATCTTCTATGAAATCATGCTGGCCCTCACCTTTGTGACCATCCTCATCGCCATCTGGATAGAGAAATCCAAATACGGTCTTGGATTGCGATCCATCTATCAGGATGAAGACAGTGCCGAGACCCAGGGGGTCGATGCCACCCAATTGAAGATCATGGCCTTTGCCCTGAGCGCCTTTCTGGCCGGCGTTACCGGGGGGATCTATGCCTATTACCGGAGTTACATTCATCCGGATTTTATCTTTGACATCGGAATTTCGGTACTGGTGGTGCTCATGGCCCTGCTCGGAGGACCAACTACCTGGCTGGGACCGGTCATCGGGGCCGCCATTGTCGTGGTCATCAACGAAGTGTTAACGGCCCACGCCAACATCGGGGCCGAGTTTTCCCGCATCATCTACGGGCTGTTGCTGGTCCTGGTGATCATGTATCTGCCCCATGGGCTGGTCGGGCTTTTTAAGAATAAGGGGACCAAAGATAGTTGAAATTCTGGAATCCAGGAGCCGGGAGCCGGAAATTAGAATTGAGAATTCAGAATTTAAATAAGGAGACGCTATTCATGTCAGATAGAGGTAAACATTTAACGGACAAGTACTGGGTAACCGAATTTAATTTTTTTGAAGAGGTCAGAAAGGCCTTTACCCTGCCGGAACGGGTTTATATACACGATGTAACGCTGCGGGAGGCCGAGCAGACCCCCCATGTCGTGATCAAGCCCGATGAGAAACTGGCCATCTACGAAGCCCTGGATGATATGGGTGTTTACAGCGTGGAGCTTTTGCCCATCATCTCCGATGATGACCGGGAAGTCGCCAGGGAGCTGGTCAGGATGCGGAAAAACGGCCGTCAGGCCAAGATCGTTTTCCTCTGCCGCTGGGATGAAAAAGAGGTTGATTTCGCCGCCGAGAACGGTGCCGACGGCGTGGTGGTGGAATGCGCCGGTTCCCCCTGGTTCGGTGAGGTCGTCTGGGGACTCAATGAGAACCAGATGGTTGAGAAGCTGGTGAAGGCCGCGGCCCATGCCAAAAAGAACGGCCTTTATACCTCGGTCATGCCCTGGGAGGCCACCAAGGCCCCTATTCAGTTCCTGGAAAGACTGTACAAGGCCGTAGCTAACGAGGCCGGGGTGGATCAGATCACCTACACGGACACTATGGGCTTCGGGCTGCCCTGGACCACCACCTACATGGTCCGGAAGATCAGGGAGTGGGCCCCGGCCGCCACGGTGGGCGTCCATGCCCATAACGACTTCGGCCTGGCCACGGCCGTGATGCTTTCGGGTATCGTGGGTGGGGCCACGACGGTTCACACGGCCATAAATACCCTGGGGGAGAGGGCCGGAAATGCCTCGACCGAGGAAGTAGCCGTGGACACCGAACTCCTTCTGGGTTTGAACACCGGGATAAAGCTCGACCATATCTATAATGTCACGAGGCTGGTCTCCGAAATCGTCAAAATCCCCATACCCTCCAACAAGCCCATTACCGGGGACAATGAATTTACCGTCGAATCGGGCATGGTGGCCGATATGAACCTGCGCATGATGAAAACGGACAAGCCCTTTACGACCTTACCCTTTGCCCCTGAGCTGATCGGCCGGGGGCCCCTGAACATCATCCTCGGTAAAATGACCGGCGGCACAGTCATCCGGGACCGTTTGGTGAAGATGGGGCTTCAGGCCACCAGGGAACAGGTAGCCCAGATCGTGGATCGGGTCAAACGTCAGGCCATCATCCGTAAATGGTCCATACCTGACCCGGTTTTTGAGAAGATCGCCCGCGACGTCCTGGCAGGTGAGTGAACCGATATGACCAGTAGTCCCCCTCAATCAGGGCCCGACCCCATCCTGACCGGAACAAAGGTGACGAAGCAATTCGGCGGCCTGACCGCTGTCTCCGAAGTCGATTTCGAGGTGATGGAGGGAGAGATCATGGGTCTCATCGGTCCCAACGGCTCGGGTAAGACCACCCTCATCAATTGTATGGCCGGCTTTTATGCCCCGGAGAGAGGGACGATCACCTTCAGAGGCACCAGGATAAACGGGGAGAAACCCTCCCGGATCGCCCGGCTCGGTCTGGGCAGGACCTTCCAGTTTGTCCGACCTTTTGAGGAACTGTCGGCCCTGGACAATATCGCCGTGGGAGTCCTTTATGGCAGTGGCGAAAGCAGCCTGTCCAAGGCCCGGAAGCGGGCTGGGGAAATACTCGAATTCGTCGGCCTGAGAGACCAGGCCCGGACGGCCGCCTCGGATCTGATTATGGTCGAGAGGAAGCGTCTTGAAATGGGCAGGGCCCTTTCTGTTTCCCCACGGCTCATCCTCCTGGATGAGGTTTTTGCCGGCCTTAACGAAGCCGAGGTGAGAGACGGGATCAATTTGATATTTCGCATAAACAGGGAATTAGGGATCACCATTTTTATGATTGAACACGTGCTGAGCGCCCTCATGGAGACGTGCAGCCGGGTCATGGTCCTCGACTACGGCCGAAAGATCGCCGACGGCCTGGCCGGGGAAATCGTCAAGGACCCCAGGGTCGTTGAGGCTTATTTGGGGGCGGCTTATGTTAGAAGTCAATAATATTCAGGTTTCATACGGAAAGCTGCGGGCCTTGAGCGATGTCTCCCTTGAGGTCGCTGACCAGGATTTCGTGGCCGTCATCGGCTCCAACGGGGCCGGGAAATCGACCCTGCTGCGGGCTATTTCCGGCCTGACCTGTTTGCAGGGCGGGTCTATCCATTACAACGGCGAGCGGATCGACGGGCTCGACCCAAGGCGTATATGCGAGATGGGCATCGTCCAGATCCCCGAAGGCCGGAAGATCTTTCCCCTCATGCGAGTCATTGAAAATCTGCAATTAGGGGCCTACCTGCCCCGGCCCCGAAAAGTGATCAGCGAGTCTCTGGACCAGGTTTTCGAGCTCTTCCCTATTCTGAAACGGCGGCAGAACCAGTTGGCCAAGACCCTTTCCGGCGGGGAACAGCAGATGCTGGCCATAGGTCGGGGTCTCATGGGCCGGCCGTCACTTATGATTCTCGATGAGCCTACCATGAGCCTGTCCCCAAAGCTTTCTACGGATATCCTGACGACCTTAAAACTGCTCAACGATCAGGGGATCACGATCCTCCTGGTATCCCAGGAAGTGATTCAGACCCTGCAACTGGCCCGGCACGGCTATGTGGTGGAGAACGGCCAGGTGACATTGCAAGGGACCGGGGAAGAACTCTCCAAGAGTGAACATGTGCGCAAGGCCTACTTGGGGTTATAGGAAAAAGGAATAAAGGCTTGGCTGAAAAAGTCGTTTGCCGGCGATGCGGGAAATCCCTGGCCTCAGAAAAAGTGCTCGCATCGCTTACCAGGATCATCCAGGGGAAAGGGGTATCCTTCGATACCGGGGGCGTCCTGACCCTCTGCCCGGCATGCAAAAGAAAAACCTTCGTCGGCCGGATGATCGGGGGTGATCTTGAAAAAATAAACCCGCCGGGATACGTGCCCCCACGGCGCACTGAAAAACTGAAACCTCGCAAAACCGATAAAAAGACCGGAGCGACCGTTCTCAAAAGCTCCTGTTGGACCTGCAACAACGGCTGCGATGCCCTGGTCTATGTGAAGGACGGAAAGGTGATCAAGGTGGAAGGAGATGCCAGCTCTCCGACGACCCGGGGAGTCCTCTGCGCCAAGGGCCTGGCCTCCACGTCCTTGCTGTACCACCCGGATAGGCTGAAAGATCCCCTGAAACGCTTGGGGCCAAGGGGGGCCGGTGATTGGGGGCCTATATCCTGGGAAGAGGCCCTGGATACCATTGCCCTGAGGTTGAAAGAAACCGAAGAGGTTTACGGCAAGGACTCGGTCATCCTGGCCACCGGCACATCCAGGGGATGGGTACAATACTTTAACCGGTTTGCCAATGCCTATCACCGTCAGATGATGGGGCCGGGTTATGCCCAATGTCTCTGGCCGCGATTCACCTCCCAACTCCTGCTGGGAATCGCCCCGGCCCTGGAATGCCCTGATCTCTTTCTTCAGCCGGGCAAGACCAAGTGCATGCTGGTCTGGGGCACAAACCCACCGAACACCGCCCCTATCAAGGCCTCCTGGATGATGGATGCCCGGGCCCTGGGGGCGAAGCTGATCGTGGTGGATCCCCTGTTCTCGGAGACGGCCTCCAAGGCCGACCTTTGGCTTCAGCTCAGACCGGGTTCGGATGTGGCCCTGGCCTTGGGAATGCTTCATGTTATCATCGAAGAAGGTCTCTACGACCACGGATTCGTTGAATCCTGGTGCCTCGGCTTTGAAGAGTTGAAAGGACGGGTCAGGGAATATCCACCCTCTAAAGTTGCCGGGATCACCTGGGTGCCGGCCGAAACGATCGTCGAAGCAGCCCGCTGTTATGCCCGGACCAAACCGGCCTCCCTGATCCAGTGCCTTTCTACGGAGCAGATACCGGACACCCTGTCGGCCTGCCTGAGTCTCGGGATCCTGGCCTCCATTACCGGCAACATCGACGTGCCCGGCGGCAATGTGCTCCCTATGCCCAGAGAGGTGGTGCCCGATGTTTCTCTGAAGCACCTCCTGACCCCGGAAGATCATGAAGACCGGCTGGGCGGAAAGGAATATCCCCTCCTGGCCGGTGAAGATGCCTGGGTGGCCACGGCCCATTCACCGACGGTCTGGCGGGCCATGCTCACTGAAAAACCCTATCCGGTGAAAGCCCTTTACTGCCAGGGATCGAACCCGGCCCTCTCCTATGCCAACAGCCGGGTCGTCCTGGAAGCGCTCAAGGGCCTCGACTTCATCGCCGTGGCCGATTTCTTCATGACCCCCACGGCCGAGCTGGCCGACATCGTCCTGCCGGCAGCGACCTGGATGGAGCGCAGCTCGGTGCAGACCTATTACCAGGTCACCTATGATGACATCCACCTACAGCAAAAGGCTGTGGAGATCGACGGATGCCGTTCCGATTATTGGATCCTGAACGAATTGGCCAAGCGCCTCGGATTCGGCCATCTCATGATCGAGAGCGAAGACGCCTTGAGTGACCTTATTCTCAAACCCCTGGGCCTTACCTTTGAGCAATTCAAAGAGATGGGCCGGTACACGGTCCCTTACACCTACAGGAAATATGAAAAGACGGGATTTGGGCTGCCACCCTTCCGGAATCTCCACCAATCCACCAAGGTGGAGCTGGTCCCCCGAAAACTGAGGGATCTCGGGTTTGACCCCTTACCGAAACACAAGGAACCCCTGGAAAGCCCCATCAGCGCACCGGATCTGGCCAAAGAGTATCCTCTGATCCTGACCACAGGCCGGAAGGAAGCCGTCTATCGCCATTCGGAACTGCGTAACATCCCTGTCTTAAGGGAGATCGTCCCCCAATGCCTGCTCTATATGCATCCGGAAACGGCTGGGATCCTGGGTGTCCGGGAAGGAGAGCCCGTTATCGTCGAATCCCCCAGGGGCTCTGTCGAGGCCGTGGCCTTTCTCACCCTGGGCATTGACCCCAGAGTGGTTCTCCTGCCGGCCCAGTGGGCCGGCAGGAACAATGCCAATAACCTCCTTCACGATGAAGACACGGCGCCGGCTATCGGGTCGGCCCAATTACGTTGTCAGCTCTGCCGGGTAAGAAGGATCCCCTGAATGGAAGAAAAAATCCTGCTCATCGATTTGGACCGGTGTATCCGCTGTTACGCCTGTGAAGTGGCCTGCAAGCAGGAGAATCGTTTACCGGCCGGTCCCAGATGGGCTTCCGTGGTGACGGTAGGGCCCCGCATCATGGAAGGGGAATTGCACCAGGATTTTGTCTTTGTCACCTGTTTTCAATGCAATGAACCGTTGTGCCTGGCGGCTTGTAACACCGGGGCCATCTCCAAAAGGGGAGATGGGGTGGTGGTCATTGACGAAACCGCCTGCCAGGGATGCGGACTCTGCGTCCTGGCCTGTCCCTATGGGGCCGTACATCTTCGCCCGGGGGAAAAGAAGGCCTGGAAGTGTGACCAATGCACCGAACGGGTCAACGATGGTCTGGGACCAAGCTGTGTGCAGCACTGTGCCGGCGGCTCTCTTCAATTTGTAACCCCCGCCGAACTTATCCTGATCACGGCGGGAAGGCATAACGCCAGGCTAGGTAAGGTTTGCTATGTCTCAACCAAATGGAGGCTGTCGTCTTGATCCATGCGGCCTTTTTCAAAGCCATAAAGGGGAATCCCTATGACAGGTCCAATTAACGATGTCAAAATAATTACGACCCCATGGTCGTCTCAAAGGCCGGAAGACCTCTTCGCCGTTGAAAATCCCGCCACCGGGGGTTTGATCGCAACCGTCCAGGGGGCTTCTTCGGAAGGCGTGAATGCCGCCGTGGCCGCCGCGGAAACGGTGTGGCGTACTTCCTGGCGCTGGATCAGTCCCCGGGAACGGGGCCGCCTGCTTTTGAATTGCGCCCGCCTGCTGCGCGAACACGCTGACGAGTTGGCCCGGATCGAGTCGGAGGAGATCGGCAAGCCGATTACCCAGGCCCGTCTGGCCGACATGGAAGCCTGTATCGGCTCCTTTGAAATGTTCGGCGGATTGGCAGGGGCCCTCCCCAGCCAGATACAGGAACAGGGTCCCCTTCTTAGCCTAAGCACCCTGGAGCCTTTTGGTGTTGTGGGCGGTATTATCCCCTTCAACTGGCCGCCTATCCACACGGCCGGGAAATCGGCCCCGGCCCTGGCCGTGGGGAATACGGTGGTATTAAAGCCTCCGGAGCAGGGACCCTTTACAGTCATGCGGATCGTCGAATTGTTAAATACGGTGTTACCATCGGGAGTGTTGACGGTCGTACCCGGTCTCGGCAGTTGTGGAGAGGCACTGGCCGGCCATCCCCTGGTACGCGTGGTCTCCTTCACCGGAGCCCCGGCCACAGGCATGGCGGTCATACGGACAGTAGCCCGGAATCTTACCCCCACCGTCATGGAACTGGGCGGCAAGAACGCTTTGATCATTTTTGAGGATGCTGATGTCGATCAGGCCGTCCGGGGGGCGATCGAAGGGGCCTTCTTTAACCAGGGCGAGGCCTGTACTGCCGCCTCGCGCATACTCGTTCATGCCTCGCTTTACGACGAAGTAGTGGCCAGACTGACGAAAGCCGTTTTCCGGCTTCGTGTCGGGGACCCGGCCGACCCGGCAACCCATGTAGGACCTCTGGTGACCGAGCGGCAACGCAAACGAGTTTTGGACTATATCGAGATCGGTATGGGCGAAGGTGCAACCCTGGCCGTTCAAGCCTCGCTGCCGACCGATCCCAGGCTGGCCGGAGGTTTTTGGGTGGCCCCCACCCTATTTATCGATGTGCGTCCGGACATGAGGATCGCCCGGGAAGAAATATTCGGGCCCGTTACAGCGGTTATCCGTTTTGAGAGTTATGAAGACGCCATCGGTATCGCCAACGGCACCGACTTTGGTCTGATGGCAGGCCTTTACACCAACGATTTTACCAAGGCCTGGAGGGCCAGCCGGGAGCTTGACGTGGGGGTGGTTTTAGTGAACAATTATAATCGTAATTTTTATGGGACCCCTTTTGGCGGAGGCAAACACAGCGGTTATGGCCGCGAACATGCCCTGGAGACTTTACGGGCCTATGGACACACCAAGACCGTTCGGGTTCCGACTGGTCTGGGAAAAATTCAGCAGTGGTCGGCGCTATCGGATGTCCTTGGGCCGGAGAATTATTAATAAGCGCTAAACCCTCATACCCCGGGATGGCATCAAAAAGCATGAAAATACCGCCGTCGCAGGGGCGGGTTTTAAACCCGTCCCTACAGCGCCCCAACAGAGGTCAAGGGTGGTAAAAATCTATTTTCGACCTAAAATCAGGACGAAGGACAAAAAGCGAGAGATCGATGGAGATCCCGATGGGAAGAAAAATTTTCAAAAAGATCGATATGCACAGCCATCTTAATGAAAAATCCCCACTTATCAATTCACAGTGATGGGTTGCCAATCTTGCTCTATTTTTAGCCAGCGACGAATCATCCTTAAAAATGGTGCAGCCGTGCCCATCGATAACGCCAGTACGGGTCAAATGCGACTCAATCAGCGTTTCTATTTGCTGAACATTATGGTCTCGAAGGGCTTTTAGGATTTTTTTGTGCATCAGGGGGGAATTCTGTGAGTATTTTTTTTCTTTCCATGATCGCCAAAGACCAGGAATTCCATCTCACCCTCATCGGCCTCTGCGGGAACCCTTCCAGCCTCTCGCAGCGGGATACGGGCTGAGTCCAGCTCTATTGTGAAGACAACCAGGAGGTTATGGATACCATTGTCCAGGCCTACAAAGTAGCTGAAAGGGTCTCTTTGCCTTGCATGATTATGTTGGAGGTTTTTCTCTCTCCTATACGATGGACATCGTGGAGATCCTCGATCAGGAACTGGTCGATCGGATTTTCGCCGCTGAGATCAAGTTCGCCCTGTATAACCGGAAGAAAAGACCGGCCCTCTTATCCAGAAGGATTTGAGGAACGGTCAATGCAATAAAAATCATTCATGGCGAAGTGCTTCGATCGGGTCCAGCCGGGCGGCCTTGAGTGCCGGGAAATAGCCGAAAATCACGCCAACCGCCGCCGAGAACAGGAAGGCGATAACGACGATGCCGGTGTTGAAGACAAAGGGAACGCCTAAGATGCCGGTCAGCCAGACCGAGGCGGAAAGCGACAGCACGATGCCGATTAAGCCGCCGAAGGAAGACAGCACCACCGCCTCCACCAGAAACTGCATGAGCACCTCGCGCTCGTAAGCGCCGATAGCCAGCCGGATACCAATCTCACGGGTCCGCTCCGTAACGGATACCAGCATAATATTCATGATACCAATCCCGCCTACCAGAAGACTAACGGCCGCTACGGCGCTCAGCAAAGCCGTAAGCAGTTGGGTGGTCCCCGTAAGCATGTTGGCGATTTCCTTCATATCCATCACATTGAAGTTGTCATCATCGCTGGGTGACAGATGGCGCCTCTCCCGCATCAACGACCAAATATCCTGCTGCGCCTTATCGGTCGAGGCGCCCTGCCGGACCGAGACCTGAAGAAGGGCGACATCCTGATTACCGGAAATGCGCCGCTGATAGGTCCGTAACGGGATGACCACGACATCGTCCTGGTCCATACCCATGGTGTTCTGTCCCTTGGCGGCCAGGATCCCGATCACCTGACAGGAAAGTTTTTCAAGACGGATATTCCCGCCCAAAGGGTCCTGTCCGCCGAACAGTTTTTTCTGCACCGTTTCACCAACAATACAGACCGCTGCACCGCTGCGCAACTCCCCGTCACTAAATGGTCGGCCCGACCGGATGGATCTATTGGTGACTCTGAAGTATTGATTGTCGCTTCCGGTTACCTGAGTCGACCAGTTTTGATTACCGTTTACGGCTTGGAGGCTTTGGGAAGAGACCGGGGCCACGGCAGCCACCGAGCCGACGTCCCTGGTGATGGCTTCGGCGTCATTCAGTTTGAACAGGGGTACGCTGGAAGACTGGCCGGGTCCGAGTCTTTTCCCAGGAGTAACCATGAGCATGTTACTGCCCATGCTGGCAATCTGCTCTTTGACTTGAGCCGTGGCGCCTCCTCCGATAGTCACCATGGTGATAACCGCTCCTACTCCGATGACGATGCCCAGGATGGTCAGGACGGAGCGCATGACGTTTCGTTTAATTTCGCGCAAGGCCAGTTGAATCGTGTTCCATAGCATCAGGCTTCCCTCCCATTTTGCTCGTCTGACGCAACCAGGCCATCTAAAAAACGGACCATGCGCCCGGCATAGGCGGCCATATCCGGTTCGTGAGTGACCATAACGATGGTGATTCCCCGGTCGCGGTTCAGCCCGGTGAGCAAATCCATGATTTCACGGCTTCGGGCTGTATCCAGGTTACCCGTGGGTTCGTCGGCAAACAGCACGGCAGGCTCGTTGACGATGGCCCGGGCAATGGCTACCCGCTGCTGCTGACCACCGGAGAGTTCGCCCGGTGTATGGGCTTCCCATCCCTTGAGACCGACCATACCCACGGCCTGAAGGGCGCGGGCTCGCCGGACCCCGGCGGGGACACCTCGATAAATCAAGGGCAGTTCCACGTTCTCCAGCACCGAGGTGCGGTTTAACAAATTAAACCCCTGAAAGATAAAACCAAGGTAAAACCGGCGTAACCGCGTACGCTGATTGCGGGTCAGTTTGCCTACCTCGAGGCCTTTAAATTTATAAACCCCGGCAGTTGGCGTATCTAAGCAGCCAAGGATATTCATGCAAGTGGACTTGCCCGAACCGCTTGGTCCCATCACTGCCAGGAAATCACCTTCCTTAATGCGGAGGTCGATGCCGCGTAGTGCCTGCATGGTCGCCTGGCCGGTGCCGTATATTTTGGTCACGCCCTTAAGCTCAATAAGGGTGTGATGGTCCTTTTGGCTGAAGGCCTTCATGTTCATTTCCCCGTACTGAGGGTGTCGACCACGACCGTCATCCCCGGCTTGAGGTCGCCCATCATAACTTCAGTCATATTGCCATCTGTCGACCCGATCGTAACCGGGACGGCTGAGAGTTTTTTGTCCTTTAATATCCAGACCACCTGTTGTTTTCTGTTGCCGGCAATGTTTTCGGTCGGTTTGGCCGGGGAACCGGGGGGCCGCGGAAGCAGTGCGCCAACCAGGCCGGTGGAAGGCTTCTTTTCCTCCTGGACCGGCGGAGTAAAGCGCAGGGCAGTACTGGGTACCAGGACTGCGTTTTCCACTTTCTTGACCGTGATGTCCGCAGTAGCCGTCATGCCCGGCCGGAGGGACAAATCCGAGTTATCGACTTTTAAAACGGTTTCATAGGTCACGACCCCCGACGTTGTTGACGCATCATATCGGGTCTGGGTGATCCGTGCCTCAAAAATCCGGTTCGGGTAAGCGGCAACGGTGAAGGTGGCCTTTTGGCCTTTCTGTACTTTACCTATATCGGCCTCGTCTACATTCACGTGGAGTTCCATTTGGGTTAAATCTTCGGCCAGAGTAAACAGCACCGGGGCTTGAAGGGAGGCGGCCACAGTTTGGCCCGGTTCCACGCTGCGGGTTAGTACGATGCCGTTAATGGGCGAGCGGATGACCGCTTTGGACAGGTCCGTCTCATTGGCGTCGAGGGCGGCTTGAGCCTGGAAAACCGCCGCATTGGCGCTGGCGTAATCGGCCGTTGCCCGTTCAAGGGCCGCTTCAGCCGCATCGATTTCGGATTGTGAGGGGATCTTCCTGCCGCTCAACTCTCTGACTTTTTGAAGCTGTTCCAGTTTGGTGCGGGTTTCCTTAACGGTCGCCTGGGTCTGCAAGACCTTTCCCTTGGCGGATTCCAGGGCGGCCCTGGATTGCTTGACCTGCGCTTCAAGTTTCGATGGGTCTAATTTTGCCAGGATCTGGCCGACCTTTACCCGGCTGTTGTATTCTGCTTCAACACTTTTGATGATGCCGGATAATTCGCTGCCCACTTCGACCTTGTTGGTCGGTTGCAGGGTGCCTGTGGCCGTGACGATGACGATCAGACTTCCTCGCTTCACTTCCTGGTTCTTATATTGAACCCTATCGTTTTTATCTGCCGTTTTCCAGATAATCACCGCAGCGGTCAGGGCAACGATTACCAGAACAATTAAAATCAACGATAGTTTCAACCGGTTACGGTGTGCCGGTGATTGATCAATCTCCAGGATCTGGGCAACCTCCGATTCACTATGGGATTCTGATTTCATTTTTTCCTCACTATTAATTAATCATTTTTTCCATCGCCGGTGGACAGAGAGGTCCATCCTCCCCCCAAGGTCTTGTACAAACGAATCAGGTTGGAGGTCACTTTCCCGGCGCTCTGGGTCAACTGATCCTGAAATGACAGGAGTGAACGCTGGGCCTCCAGTACATTACTGAAATCCGTAAGGCCTCCCTGGTACTTTTTTTGAGCAAGCTCAGCCGCCTGTTTCGCTGCTTCAGTCGCATCTCTTAACGCATCCCTGCGGAATTGCTCCTCGGCATAGGCTGCAAGGGCATTTTCAACTTCTTCCAGGGCATTGAGCACGGCGGCTTCATAGGCGATCAATGACTGTTCCTGCAGGACGGACTGGACCTCTATGTTTTGGCGGATAGCTCCCCCGGCGAAAAGCGGCCAGGTGATACCGGGACCGAAGCTATAGGTTTGGCTGCCGGCAGAAAGCAGGTTATTGAGTGCGAGGGCTTCCAGACCGATGGACCCGGTTAATTTGAATTTGGGATAGAGATCCGCCGTGGCCACACCAATCCTGGCGGTCTGGGCCGCCAGTTCCCGTTCGGCCCGGCGCACATCGGGTCGGCGACGAAGGGCATCGGCCGGCACACCGACGGCGATCCTCAGAGGCGTGACCGGCAGGGGCGCTTTTTTCTTTAATTTCTCATGGATCTTGCCCGGCTGTTCTCCCAGAAGCACGGCAATGCGGTTCAGGGCCTCTTCCAGCCCGGTGCGCAGGGACGGTATCTGTGAGCGGGTGTTTTCGAGGTTGTAGCGGGACTGTTGTACTGCCATCTCATCGCTCAAACCCGCCTGATACCGCCATGAGGTCAACCGGCAAGTCTCGTCCTGGGACGCCAGGTTTGCTTCGGCCACGGCCATTCGGGCTTGATAGATACGGACATCCACATAGTTCAGGGCCACCTCGGCCAGCAGCGAGACGAGCACATCACGCCAGTCTTCCTGACTGGCCTGGAAAGTTGCCTCTGCAGCTTCAACGGAGCGGCGGACACCGCCGAAGATATCCAGTTCCCAGCCGGCATCAAAGCCCATGGCATAAAGATCACTGGTCATAACGGCTCCCGTCGCTTCGCTGCTGCGGCTCCGGCTGCCCGTGGCCTGGAAGTCGAGAGTGGGGAAGTGATCGGCCCTGGCCTGGCCTCTTCGGGCGCGTGCCTCCCGCACCCGGGCCCGGGCTTTCTTCAGATCGAGATTGCCGGCTACGGCGCGATGAACCAGGCTGGAAAGTTCCGGATCATTGAGCAGGGTCCACCAGGCTTCCAGGTCCCGGGAGGCCTGCTGATCGTCGGTCAAACCCCCTTTGAGCCCGGTGTGCCAGGTGGCCGACAGCTCCGTGGCGGGAGGTATATAATCGGGTCCTACGGTTGCGCATCCGCTGAGGATAAGGATGGTGAGCCATAGGGAAAGCCAGGGCCTTGACCTCTTGATTGCCAAATCCATGTTTACCTGTGGCCCATTTCCCGAGCCGTATCCTCATCCTTTCCCCTCTCCCAAGGCGAAAGCCTGCCCAGACGATTATCCATCATCTCTTCCTCCCGGCTTCTTTCCCTTATTCCGGGCCTTGTTTTATGCATCTCCTGGAGTTTTTTTCTCTGGTTCGGTGTTAACTTTGATTTAACCTCTTCCACGGCCCTGATGAGGGAAAGGTGCATTTCCATTCTTATGATCTCTATCCGTTTAAGCTTCGTCTCGACCGCATTCATATCGACTGGGTCCTTTTCGAGAAGGTCTTTTAACTCCATCCCGGCGATCTGCTCATCGGCCCTTTTCCTGATCATCTCTTTCATTACCCTGCTTCTCAACTCCTGTATTTCCCCTTTCTGTTTCTCGTCAAGCCCGAGATCCCTGATGTGTCGCCATATCGGGTGCCCGCCATCCATCATCATCTCGAGCCTCATTCCGTCGCCCGGCAAACCGGGCGGAAAGGGCTTCATTTCCGGATGCTTCCCGCCTCCCATCATCCCAAAACCCATGGGCGGGGGCATTGGACCGCCTGTTTTGGCTGAAGCCTTTCCGGCCCAGAGGGCCATTATAAAGAGAAAAACCAGATCTAAGAACAGGACAAAAAGAACTGTTACGATATACGGTCTTTTCAGTGTTGCGTTCTCTGCATTTTTAGAATCCTGGATCGGCGTGCAATTGTTTTCCATCTCATTCCTCCATTTTCTGTTTTTTTGATCGACGTCTCCATGCAGACTGCCTTGTGGCAGATTATAATAGCCAATAAATATGGCTAAAATAAGTAAGCAATGAGGAATTAATTCTTCGGTACAAAAATAAATCTTAATCGTTTGGGGAAGAACGAAACCACCACTTCTAACAGCAGGATAAGAAAGTCGAATATCCAACACTTCCGTTTTGTTGGAAAATAAAAAATATTCATGGATCACTTCTTTTCGTTTCAAAGAGTGTTAAACAGAAAAAAATATAAACTTGGTCAATTTGAGGAAGGGGTCTTGGGACCAAGGCCCAAATAGGGTTCTATATCCAAACGCAGATCAAAAACTGGTAATTTTTCCACCTGTTCCGGGGTTAGAAAAGTTTGAGCCTCTAATCTATTTTCAGTGGCCTTGATTTGGAACCGGGTGTACAACTCCATAATTCCCTTTTTTTGGGTATTAATCTTATCCTTATCCGGATTTGGGTTTTTCCAAAGAATTCGAAGTTCCAATAGATTCTTTGATATATCGCTTCGAAGAAATATGGTCTCGTCCAAGAATTTTCCCCGCAAAGTATTTAACTTGAGCTCCTGTTGCGGGGTGAGGTTCAGTAATCTATTTTCAGTTGGCCTGCCTCCCCCGCGCGTAAAACCACCTTGGCCCCTGGTGCCCGGGCCAAAGGCATGAACCGGACCGGCCATTAGAATTAAAATTAAAGCGATCGTCCGGATTTTGAGTTTACCTTTCATTGCGTTGCCTTCCATCCTTTCAATTTATAAAGGATGTCGATGTATTATAAATTTCGAAAACCTTTGACCGTTTTAATTCTGATGGGGGAAATATCAACGTTTTCAGGACGGTTCCTTTCCAATGCTTCCCTATAAACATTTTCGGTATTATCGGCCATGCCTCTAAATGAAAAATGATTCAAGATTGACTCCCGGGCACTATGAGCCATTTTCAAGCTTTCCTCTCTGTTTCGGTACACCCGATCAATGGCTTCGCTTAAAGCTTGAACATTCCGCGGGGGAACCAGCGTCCCGGTCTGTCCATTCTGTATTACTTCTTCGATACCTCCGGCAAAGGTGGAGATGATCGGAATCCCCAAAGCCATGGCCTGAAGGATGGCCTGCGGAATTCCCTCATTAGCATAGGAGGGAAGCACGAATAAGTCCAGGCTGTTAAGAATTTGAGGTACCTCATTTCGATAACCGGTCATAATCACGGTTTGGGTTAGACCGTTGTAGGTAATATAGTCCCTGATATTTTTTTCCTGCGGGCCGTCCCCGGTGATAATCAATCTGATGTTGGGTATCTTCTTCTGTAATGTTTTTATAGCTTCCAAGAGATAAAGATGCCCTTTCCATCTCCTCAGCATGGCGACGATCCCTAAAAGGAAATCATTTTTTTCTATATTAAACTCCTCTCTGGCCCATTGCTTACTGGGTTCCGGAAAGCATGTTTTTTCGTTGATCCCCGTAGGAATAGAAACTATCTTTTGGGAATCATATCCATTCACTTTGACCATTTTTTCTTTGATCATTTTCCCGCTGGTAATAACCCGGTCGGCCAATTTCATATATAAAAAGAAGGAAAAATAGTTGGGATGGATGGGTGCACTGATGTGACGACTTCGAATAACCGGAAGGCCTGACAACTTGGCGGCAATGGAACAGCACCAACTATCGACTGAACTGTGGGTGTGAACCAGGTTAATCGAATTTCTTTTTATGATCTGAAGGCATTGCCAGATAGCTAAAGGATCTAAGGGCGTTCTCATCTTTAAAGGAATAACAGGGATGCCGCTTTCTTCTGCAGCCAAGATAATCCGGCTTCCGGGCTGACAAGCGATCATCATTCGGTAACCTCTCTTTATGAATTCCAGAGATTCCTGAATGATCCTTATCTCCTGGCCACCCCATCCTTTTGACCATTCTGTATGTAAAATATTGTACATGGTTTCACCCAAAGGAGATAGAAGGCCCCCCCCTTGTTTAAGTGTTGTCTCGACGGCCTTTCATATCCCTTTTCAGTTTTTTGTCCAGGCCGGGTTTCCTAAGTTCAAGAATAGGATGGAAGTGTGGCAGGAATAAGGAAGAAATGAGGAAAATTATTTGGAGAACTCAGGGATGTTGGTTTTTTTTTGAACGGACTATGAAAAGATACAGCCTTTTTAAGTGTGGTCTGCGATGTATCCCTATGTGGGGAAGGAGCCTTTTTGTTTTTTGTAATGGATCACCCCTGTTTGTTGAGTATTTTTCCTGCCTTCAGCATGAATTCATCGGGCGACAGCGGTTTGGCAATAAAATCGATTTCCCGTTCCTCGATCCCCTTGCCGAGAACCACGTCGGCCGTATAGCCACTCATAAAGAGTGTTTTTGTTTTGGGGCTTTCCTGCTTGATGACGCTTTGTCGGCAGTCGATAGGCGATCCAGCTTAAAGTTCATGAACTCGGCTCCTCTCTCTGATTGATCGAATCGTACTCTGCATTTTTAGGGCCACTTTGGTCCGGATGTGGTTTTTTTGGTCAACCATCCTTTCAAGGCAAAGGGCCCCATTCCTTTAAAGGAAATGGGGTCCTTTTTGTGTCATAAGCGCCCTCCAAAGCCAAGGCATAAACGTTGAACTTGCCAGGAGAGGGCGGAAAGGTGTTCTATGCGGTTACATTGAGCACTGAGCTGCCCCCCCCGTTGCTGATGGTTTCCATGACCTTCGATAGATAGGTACTTATGGAACTGCCGTTACCATTGGCGCTTGATCCAACCAGGTCGGAGATGTTCTTAAGCAAGTCCAGCAGAGTAGACATCTGGTCGCTGCTCTGGTCTGTCCCATAGGCCGATGCGGCCTGTTGCATTTGGCCCGGCGGAGGAGGGGAGGGAGCGTTATCCTTCATGAAGGACTTCATCTCCTCCGTGTTCAAGGACCCATCACCGTCCGTATCATAGATGGAAAAAACATCATCCACATTGATAGTGTTGCCCGTATCCTCCGAGAGCTTTTCGGAGAAGGTGGAAAACTCGGACTTGTCGATCCCGCTGTCACTGTTACCATCTAATTTAGCGAACAGATCGTCCGGGCCCTGGGGGCCGCCGCTTATGCCGTTAGGAGGCGGCGGGGGTGGATTATCCTGCATGAAGCTCTTTATCTCATCACTGCTCAAAGACCCATCGCCGTCCGTATCATAAGTGGAAAAAACATCATCCACATCGATGGAATTTCCGCTATCCTGAGATAGTTTCTTGGCAAAGACGGAAAACTCCGTTTTATCTATCCCGCTGCTGCTGTCACTGTCGATTTGGCTGAATAGATCATCCTGACGTTGTTGCATGGGCCGGGCATTCATCTGAAACAGGTAATTGTTATTGCCCAGGCCGCCTATGCTGCCGATGCTGCTTGACATAAATAACCTCCTTTTAGATGTTGGTTCGTGGTTAAAAGCAATTCGGCCTTTACCGGGTCATAGATTCTTTTAATGATAAATATTTGATACCCACCTCCTTTATGGCTGATCGGTTATTGGAATTCATAGGCGGATAAAGCAACCACGATGCCATCTTACATTTTTCAATTTCGATAAGTTATGCCTGACAACACTTTGCGGATCATTCCAGAAGAGTTGGTGATGATTTGGAGGATTCAAAGGGCCAAGGGTTCGGGATTCAAAGGTGATTCTCCCAATGAGTCGGAAGAAAGGGTGATGCAAGGGATCAAATTATCTTTTTTTGCATAGAGTTTTTCGATAGCACGGCTTCATTTTTACAGAATGGAATTTAAAACAAGGCTTCAACTCCCTATTGATTTAGTTTTCCTGCCCGCCTTTTGTCATCGAGGAGTTTGACCGCTTGTTTCAGGAGCAGGGATTTCCAGTTTTTGATCTGGTTGGGGTGCAGTTCATATTGAGCGGCCAGTTCGGTCAGGCTCTTTCTATTACGGATTAATTCTAAAACCACTTTAGCCTTGAAGTCGCCCGTATAGGTTTTACGTTTATTCATTTTTTTTTAACGTAACTTAATGAAAAATAGATTCAGCCTGTCAACGAAAGGCAAAGGACCGTCCATTTCGCAGAGGGGCAGGTATTTTTTTCCCAAGGGCGAATTTTTTTCCTGCCTTTTTTAATCGGCGGTTAGAAGAATGATTATTCTTTTGATGGCATCATTAGAGGACAACTATGGCTAAAATAAGGAAGAAATAAGGAAATTAAAGGGAAATTCCCGGGAAGGCGTTTAGGGCTTGCTTCACCGGACAAAATTATTATAATACTGAAATCGTTATTGGTAAGATTATCTAAAAAGATCATGAAACTGAGTATCCGTTATCGCCTTTTTCTCTCTATCCTTGCTGCCACCTGTCTGGCCCTGCTGTGTATGTTCCTCATCATGCAGTGGAGTATCAATCGGGGGTTCATCCAATATCTCAACGCCCTGGAGCAAGGCCGGCTCGAGAAGACGGCCAAAAGTCTGGAACAGGCCTATGCCGAACAGGGCAGTTGGGATTTCTTGCGGAATAATCCGGAAATCTGGATTGGACGTTTGCTGAATGCCCAATCCGATCATGTCGACCCCTGGAAAAGGAAGGCCTTCGAAAAGAGACTGGAAGTACCACCACCGCCCCCGCCGCCCCTGGGCCCGCACCGCCCCAGATGGCCTTTTATTGTTTTGGACGCCAACCGCAATCCCCTCTTTGGAACCACCGAAGATCTCAGGGAGAGGAGTTTCAGGCCCATCGTCCACAATAAGGAGACCATTGGTTATATCGGGGGGCTGCCTCCAATACAGTTTCTCAACCCCCTACAGCTTCAGTTTTTAACCCGGCAGAAATCGGCTTTGATCCTTTCGGCCTTGGGGTTGTTGCTGGTGGTGGTGCTGTTCTCATTGCCCCTGGCCAACCGTCTGGTCCGGCCCATCAGGGCTCTGGCTGGGGCCACCCGCGAACTGGCTTCCGGAAAGTATGCCGTTCGCGTCCCGGTCTCTTCTTCGGGTAAGACTGGCGATGAATTGGGACAACTGGCTCAGGATTTTAACAGCATGGCCCTGACCCTGGAGAAGAATGAAAAGGCCCGCCGCCAGTGGGTCGCCGACATTTCCCATGAGCTGCGGACCCCAATGGCCGTCCTGCGGGGTGAAATAGAGGCTTTACTGGAGGGGATACGCCCTATTAATCCGGATGCGATCCGGTCGCTCCATGCCGAGGCCCTTCGGCTTCATCGTCTGATTGATGATCTTTATCAGTTGGCTCTCTCCGATCTCGGGGCACTGACCTACCGGAAGGAATGGCTGGATTTAGCTGAAGTCCTGAGGGACGCCCTTTTACCTTTTCAGGCCGAGATGTCCGGTAAGGGTATCCGTCTCAACACGCATTTCCCCGAGGGATTCAAGATCTCTCTATGGGCCGATGCAGAGCGTTTGCACCAGCTTTTCATCAACCTCTTGGACAATTCCTTGAAATACACGGATCCGGGAGGGGAGTTGTTTATCCGTCTGGATTGCCGTAAGGGTCTGGCGGAAATAACCTTCGCAGATTCGGCCCCCGGAGTGCCGGAAGAGGATCTGGACCGGCTTTTCGACCGTCTCTACCGGGTGGAAACATCCCGGAGCCGGGCTCTGGGCGGGGCCGGGCTCGGTCTGGCCATCTGCAAAAATATCGTCGAGGCCCATGGGGGGACTGTTGTGGCCCGCCCCTCGCCCCGAGGGGGGCTGGAGATACAAATCATCCTCCCCGATGTCGAAGGATGCGTCTGATGGGGACCATATTGATTGTCGAAGACGAACCGAAATTGGCCAGTCTTCTGGTCGATTATCTGAAGGCCTCCGGATTTGATTCCTTTTGTCTCGGAAACGGTCTGGAGGTGGTGCCCTGGGCCCGGGAGTACCAGCCGGATCTTGTACTCCTGGATTTGATGCTCCCCGGTCGGGACGGCCTGGAAGTCTGCAAGGAACTACGCACCTTTTCCAGGGTGCCGATCATCATGGTAACGGCACGGATCGAAGAGATCGACCGTCTGCTGGGTCTGGAACTCGGGGCCGATGATTACATCTGCAAGCCCTTCAGCCCCCGGGAGGTGGTGGCCCGGGTCAAGGCCGTCTTGCGCCGGACCGCCGACGGCCGGACGATCCAGGCCCAGGGGCTGGTCCTGGACGAAAATCGGTATCAGGCCACCCTGGATGGTAAAGATCTGGAACTCACCGCCGTGGAGTTCAAGCTGCTCCATTTCCTGGCCGCCCATCCCGGCCGCCTGTACGGACGTCAGCAACTCATGGACCATATCTATCCGGATGAACGGATCGTCAGCGACCGGACCATCGACAGCCACATCAAAAAACTGCGGAAAAAAATAGCCGCCGTCAGCCCCGGCCAGGGATTTATCCATTCCGTTTACGGGGTAGGGTATAAGTTTGAGACGGGATAGCCGCCTATCTTCCCTGCTCTATAGCCGCCCCCGTTTTCCCAATTCCGTAATACTTAAAACCCTTTTTTATGTCTCAGGCCCGTTGACAGCGTTCCTCTTGACGTATATATTAAAGTATTCGAAAATTATGGAATGGGCCTCTATCAAAACGGAAGGGTTCTGGAATGGAAAACTTTTCATGAATCATCACGACAAACTTCTGTTCAGGATGTCTGAATGGGACTACTTAAAGACCGGTTATTCCCGGGAAACGGGGTTTAATGAGGCATGACACTTCCGTGAACCCTGATATCTTGGCATCACCCCGAAATTCGCGTTCCGGACGCTCTCTCGGAACCAAAGGAGAGGCCACCCGGGCCGCTATCCTTGATACCGCCCACGAGGTTTTCAAAGAAATGGGTTATTATAAATCTTCCATTTCAGAAATCACTCGTCGATGCCAGGTGTCCCTGGCTACCTTTTATAAATACTTTAATAACAAGGAACAGGTGTTTCTCGAAATGAACGACCTGATCCGGTTTCGTTTTACGGAGAAGGCCTCCTCCTTGAAGCTTCAAGGGTTAGACTTCCCGGGCCGCTTGAGAGAGGTCATTCGTCTCCTTTACTCCCATACCCGCGATCATTTTGCCTTCCATAGGATATTGGGAGAGTCGGAACTTATCGACCGGGTGACCATCGCCTATTATGAATTCATAGCAGGGTACTTTCGGGACTTCCTGAGGAGGGAAGCGCACTCGGAGAATATTCGACCGGTGGATCCGGATATTGTCGCCTATGGGTTAATCGGGATTTGCTATTTCCAGCCGTTAAGAAAGACTAAGGTAAAGGAGGGGTTCTCCAAAGAGACCCTGGTCGATTTGATCACGGATTTAGCGATCAATGGCATCAGCGGTCCGGCCCGGTGGAATAAACCGCGAGACTGGGATATCCTGAACAGACCGAATCCCGATCCCATAAGGCCGGGAGAGGACGAACCGTTGACCAAGGGAGAGAAAACAAGGCAGATGATCCTGCTGGCTGCAGAAAAAATGTTCGGGCAGTTGGGAGTCAATCGCACCAATATTTCCGACATAACCCGCGAAGCCGGCGTTGCCTTGGGCACTTTTTACATTCATTATGAGAGCAAGAGCGAACTCCTCGAGGGACTGGTGAAATACGCTAATCATCTTATACGGAGGGATTTGCAGCGGGCCGTCATGAAGGTTGACGACCGAAGGGATGTCGAGCGCATCGCGATCCTGACCAGTTTTGATTTCATTCACCACCACAAATGGATTTACAGGATAGTCCCTGAATTTGAGATGATCAATCAGGACGTTGCGCTCTGGTACTACATTAAGATATCTGAGGGCTATATCAGAGGACTCGACCAGGGGATACAAAAGGGGGAGATACGCCATCTGCCTTCGACTTTTCTGGCCTGGTCCCTTATCGGGTATATGCATTTCATCGCTTTGAAGTGGATCGTCTGGCCCGATGCCCCGCAGACAAAAATTTCCGATGCCCTGATCAGGGATGTCATTGAATTTATTCTTCATGGCTTGAAGCCTGCAAAAAAAATCATAAAAAGATAAAAACTGAATTTTTTCTGATTATATCGGAATTTGGGGAGGGGTTCTATACCCTCCTAAAGATGCTGAAATCAAAAGATTTTGCAACCAGTTATCATGATATCGAAATTGATTTAATCGTTCAGCCGGGCATT
>JACRBX010000057.1 GCA_016219225.1 Deltaproteobacteria bacterium | reverse complement strand
GCCGGTCAATAAACGTCGCATAAAGGTCGGCAGTCCGGCCGGTCCGCTGATAATCATCAAATGGGTGTGATTGTCCATAAAGGCCCAGGCCAAAATACAGGTCTCCGTCTCCTTAACCAGAGACCGCATTCGATCTACAAAAGCCTTCCGATCTTCCTCATCCTGGTAGATATTTATTCCATCTATCCCCTTCTAAACGGGCTTTCCGAGGCATTATTCGCTTTTACTCCAGTTTGCTTTTCCCGTCAAGTAATTTCTGAATCAAATGAACAACGTCCCCATTTCCGCTCTCATCTCTTTTTCCTCCTCCTTCGGCGGCGATATGCGACCAATGGTAAGCGAAGCAAATCCGGCGGAGTAAAATGTTCACCCTATTTCAGTGTCTGACGAATCTTGTCTGGATGTCGTCGCAGGTCAAGAACCCTCCGGACAATGATCAACTCTTGCTCAAGTGTGTAGTAAACGGCATGAGGGAATCTCTTGGATAAGAGACAATGATAGCCGAAGACCTTTTAATGAATGCCTGCGTAAAGTAGGAGCGAATCAATATCAGAGAACAGGGAATCAAAGAAGTAGTCGCCCAGTCCCTCGCCCTGCCTCTCGTAGAAGAGACGACCGGCATGCAGGTCATCCACGTCCGAGGAAAGGATCTTGATCCTCATTCAAAGCGCTTCCTGAGTTCCCGCTTGGCTGTTTGCCAATCCTCAATGCGCTCCTGGCCGGTAGCCACTCTGGCCTCGGTTTCTTGGAGAATGTCCTCATGCCGTGCGGGAGACTCGATCTGATTATCATCCTTCGAGAGATCAGCCCATAGGGCTTCCAATGCCCGGAGTTTCTCCTCCCGGGACATCTGCGATATCTGGAGTGTGCTTATCATGATGCCTTACTATGCCTCCTTCGTTTGTTTATCTTGGCTTTTGGTTCCGTCTCTTTATTATTCGTGACTCTTTGATATGACTTAGTTTTTGATGGAATGGAATGACTATAATATGAGGGAAAACGGAGTCAAGGCAAAAAACAGAGAGGAAGGCCAGGAGGTGGAGGATATTTTTTATAGGAGATAGAGTAGTAATCCGTGAAATCCGGGCCAAGAGATATGGGCCTTAGACTGTATTTTTTCTCTTGGCCGGAATCGAGGCTTCTAATCCTTCTGTCCCATTCCTAATTCTTTTAATAGGCCAAATACCTCATCGGCTGCTGCCAGCGTCTTTTCCAAATCCTCCTCGGAATGGGCCAGGGAGATGAACAGGGCTTCAAAGGCCGACGGGGCCAGGTAGACCCCGCGGGAACGCATTTCCCGGTAAAACCGGGCATAGGTTTCTGAAGAGGCCTTCTGGACCGTTTCAAAATCCCGAACTTCCTCCCGGGTAAAAAAAAGACTGCCCATGGAGCCTATCCGGGTCTGGATAAAAGGAATTCCTTTGGACCGGGCCAGATGGTTTAATTGATCGAAAAAGAAAGCGGCTTTATCTTCCAACGCCTCATAGACCCCTTTTTGAGATAAAACCTCCAGGGTGGCCAAGCCGGCGGCCGTGGCCAGGGGATTGCCGGAAAGGGTCCCGGCCTGGTAAACCGGCCCTTCCGGGGCAATAAAAGACATGATCTCCTTCTTCCCGCCATAGGCCCCCACCGGCAGGCCGCCGCCGATAATCTTTCCCAGGCAGGTCAAATCAGGTACTATCTGGAAAAGCTCCTGTGCCCCGCCGAGGGCCACCCGAAAGCCGGTGATGACTTCATCAAAGATCAACAGAGACTTATTTTGGGTGGTGATCCGGCGAAGCCCTTCTAAAAACCCGGGCTGCGGTAAAACCACACCCATGTTTCCGGCCACCGGTTCTACAATGATTGCCGCCACCTGATCGCCCCTGGTCCGGAAAATCTCTTCGACCTTTTCCAGGTTATTAAAGGGTAAAGACAGGGTTAAAGAGGCTATCTCCGGGGGGACGCCGGGACTGCCGGGGATACCCAAAGTGGCCACTCCCGATCCGGCCTTGATCAGAAAGCTGTCTCCATGTCCGTGATAGCAGCCGTCAAACTTGATGATCAACGACCGGCCGGTATGGGCCCGGGCCAGGCGTATGGCACTCATGGTCGCTTCGGTCCCGGAATTGACCAGACGGACCTTTTCAATGGAAGGGATGGCGCTCACGATCCGTTCCGCCAACAGGATCTCGGCCTCGGTCGGGGCCCCGAAACTGGTCCCTTTAATCGCCGCCTGGGTCACCGATTCTACGATCCGGGGATGGGCATGGCCCAGGATGAGGGGGCCCCAGGACCCCACATAGTCGATATAGGCATGGCCATCCACATCATAGAGCTTGGAGCCTTCGGCTCGACTGATAAACAAAGGGAAAGTGCCGACCGCCCTGGCAGCCCGCACCGGGCTGTTGACCCCTCCAGGAATAACCTTTTGCCCACGGGTAAAAAGGGCTTCCGATTTCGGACCAGGATTATTCATAAAAGTACCTCATAGTGGTCTTTTTTAATTCCTTCCGACTGAAGAGTAATTGATAGTCGGTCATGGCCGTAGCCTTTGAAATTTTTTGGGCTATCTGCCGGCAGGCCTCTTCGCTGGGACCGTGGACCATGGTAAACAAGTTATATTTCCAGTCTCTTTGCGGCCGGCGATGGTAGCAATGGGTCACCTCACGAAAAGAGGCCATGGCCCGACCCACCTCGTCGATTTTTTCCTCAGGGATATTCCAAACCACCATGGCATTGGCGGAAAAGCCCGAATTCCGGTGTCTGAGGGTAGCCCCGAACCGGCGGATACGGCCTTCTTCTTTCAATCTTTTTATAATACTCAGGAGCTGTCTTTGAGAGATACCCAATTTTTGGGCCAGGAGGACAAAGGGTTGGGCGGTGACCGGCAGATCACCGGTCAGTTCCCGGATGATGGATTTTTCAAGATCCGACAGCCCTTTTTCCATCGCTCTTCTCAAAAAATTTTTTGCTCCAATCGGTCGACCAATGATTCCAGGGCTTGATGAATGGTTTTGTATTGATCCAGCAGGGCCTTTCCTTTGGGCGTCAGATGCAAGCCCCCTTTTTTCCCCAGACTGGAATCTTTTTCCGCCAGGGCGAAACCCAGTCGATCCTCAGAGGCCTTCAGCCGGCCCCAGGCCGCCCGATAGGACATATTCATCTTCTTGGCCGCCTGGGCCAGGGAACCCTCGTCGTCAATGGCCTGGAGAAGCTGTTTTCGGCCTTCCCCAAACAGGACATGATTATCTTTTTCCAGCCAGACCTTGAAATGAATTTTCATCAGAAGGTTTCCCCCCTATCCCCTGCTAAATCCCAATAAAAATAGTTCAACGTTTTTCACACTTGAAACTTGCAAATTTGTCTTCAATTGACCCCCGACCACAGACCCCTGATCCCCGGCCCCTGATCCCTATTTTCGAACAAAGAGCGGCTGCTTTTTATACCCCTTTTTTTGGGCCCAAAGGTCCAAGTGGGTCGTCAAAAGATCTTCTATCACCGGTATGGGATCGACCCCTTTTTTTCTCAGATCCAGGGTTTTCAGGTAATGTCGGCATAAGTCACAAACTTCTATTCGATCCCCCTCATCTTCTTCGACAACAAAATAACCCAGGGTTTTCTGATCCGTATTACCACAATTAGGACAATAAAGGCGGGGTATGGGCCAGATTTGCTCACAAGTCGAGCAGACCGCTACCCTTTTCCCGTCTTCCTGCAAAAAAGAAAGCAGCGGGCCTGAGCCGCATACCGGGCAATACCCCCGATTCCATTCTTCTTTAATCGGGGTGAGGCGAGGCGCTAAGGCTTCGGACCAGGACTTCATAAAAAGCTTCCAGGAAGCGGAAAAAAGAAAAACCATCAAGTCCGCATCCAGACCGTGATCATGGGCCTTCTGAAGAAAGGGTTTTCTTTCTTCCTGAAAAAAAAGGTTTAACCAGTCTGAAAAAGCCGGCCCATTATCCTTATGCCATTTTTCAATCCCGGGGATTTCCTTTTCAAACTTCTTATTACTTTCCCGGGTTGCCTGGCAGAGGGCGAGGAAGACTTCTTGAAAAAGGCTTTCTTCAAATAGAGCCTTATTCCAGACCATAAGCGGAAAGCCTTCTTTTAATTTCAGAGGGGTTAACGACTCGGGGAGGTCTACCTCCGCAACTTTAATTCTGGAATTAAAGGCAGCCTGGACGGATAATATCTTTTCCCAAAAGTCCAAAAAGGATTCATACTCGGGGTGTTCCTTTTTCCCCTGCTGGACCCTTAATAAGATTCTTTCTTGTGAAGGGATTAACCCATCCATAAACAATTCTAACTCCTAGATTCCAGGATTTCAAATATTTGGCTATCTTTAAGTGAAATTCCTGTAGGGTGGGTGCAACGAAGTGTAACCCACCAATAGGGAAAATAAAGCTGACATAAGGGCCAAATTAATCGGTGGGTTCCGTTATCACTCCACCCACCCTACAGTTTGCTACAGTTTGCTATCGGCCCAGGACTGACCTATTTGCTTTCAGCCTTGATCTTTGAGCTTGAACTAAATTTATCATGGCAGTTTTTAAGAGGAATTGCAAGTGCTCCTTTCCCCGTTAATTTTTCTTGACCCCTGGATCTATTTCTTATATGTAGTTAAGATCTTCAATAAATTTTACGATTTCATCAGGTTCTCAGGGCCTAATTGACTCAAGAAACACTCTTTTCAACAATAGTTAAAGAAGTGGAGGAAATCGCCTCCTGGGGTTATCCGGAAATCGCTTCTCACCTTCCCCAGGGCCGGATACCCCTCGGATATTTCTGCCCCTATGTACCCGAAGAACTCCTTCAGGCCGCAGGGGCCGTTCCCATCCGGCTTATGGACCTGCCGATTAAAATATCCCGTGCTCAGGCCCATCTACCGGCCTATTGCTGCCACTTTGTGAAATCGGCTTTAGAAAGCTATCTTCGCGGAGACTTGGATTTTCTCAAGGGGATCATCTTCTGCCAGAGCTGCGACTCTATGAAGGGTCTGGCCGATATCTGGACCTTGAAAAAACGCCTCTCCTTCCAATTCAATCTGATGGTCCCAACCCGCCTGGATTCGCCTTTGGCCCGTGACTATTTTAAGGCCGAGGTGGAAAACCTTAAAGGGGCCCTGGAAAAAAATTGGGGGAAGATTACCCAGGAAGGTCTGCAGGAAGCCAGTCGTCTTTTTAATCGTATTCGGGAACAACTGCACGCCCTGTATGCCCGGATGCGCCTTGACCCCAACCGCCTTTCCGGGAAGGTGCTGGCTCAAATTATTCGGGCCGGCTACCAGATGGATCGGGACCATTATCTGGAGTTGCTGACCCGGCTACTTACGGCCTGGCCCGAAGAGCCCGAGGGCCAATCCAGGGGGGTGCCTGTTTACCTCTCCGGGAATATGGTCCATTCAGGTGACTGGTTTTCTTTGATTGAAGGGGCCGGGGCCAGGATTGTCCAGGACGACCTGTGCAGTGGCGGACGTCTCCTACGTCTGACCGTTCCGGAGGATAAGGATCCTCTGGAGGCCTTGGTGGACCGCTATTTTAACACCTATCTTTGCCCCACCAAACATCAGGGCATCATGGCCCATCGGGAAATCCTTTATAAAGAGGTCCGGGAATCGGGAGCCAAGGGGGTCATATTTCTCTTCTATAAATTCTGCGAACCTTATTATTTTGATTATCCGGATTTGAAAAAATTTCTGGAAGCCGAAGGCTATCCTTCCTTATTATTGGAAATCGAAGATCCGTCCCAGGGCAGGGAGCAGGTTAAAATAAGGCTCCAGGCCTTTGTGGAAATGCTCACTTAAAGGTCCACGGTACAAGGTGTAAGGCCATGGACGATAATAGATAACACCAAGACAAAGAGTTCGATGTCCACCGCATCCTCAAAAGAAAAATCTTACCGGGAAATCGAGTCGGTCAAAGCCTATCGCCGTCTGATGAAGGGCTATTATCTGATGGCCAAGAATCCCCGATGGTTCGGCAAAAAAGTGGCCTGGATCACCAGCGGGGGGCCGGTGGAACCCCTTTATGCCATGGGGGTCCTGCCTTTTTATCCGGAAAATTACGGGGCCATGTGTGGCGCCAGCCGAATGTCTGTATCTCTTTGTGAGATCGCCGAATCGCAAGGATACTCTCGGGACCTCTGCTCTTATGCCCGTTGCGATATCGGCAGCTCTTTAAGCGGCAAAGGTCCTCTGGGGATTCTGCCCAAACCTGATTTTCTGGTCTGCGGCAACAACATTTGCGGCACGGTCATCAAGTGGTATGAAATCCAGGCCCGGGCCTTCAACGTTCCGCTATTCTTTCTGGATACCCCTTTTATTCATGATCAAATAGACTCCCATACCTTAACCTACGTCCAGCAGCAGATGAAAGAATATATCACCTTTCTCGAAAGGGTATGTAAACGCTCTTTTTCTGAAAAGCGTTTTCTGAAAGTTTCCGGACGGTCCCTGGAAGCCGTGGCCCTGTGGAAGGAGATCCTGGAACTTTCCCGAAACCGACCGGCCCCTTTTGCCGCCTTTGATGCCTTTATCCATATGGCCCCGATCGTTACCCTGCGAGGAACCGGCTGGGCGGTCCGGTATTATAAAAAATTGAAAAAGGAACTCGAAGAGCGGGTAAAAAGGGGGGAAGGGGCCTTTGCCCGGGAAGAGATCCGGCTCATCTGGGACAATATTCCCATCTGGTATGATATCCGGAACCTGTCCAGACTGCTCTTTAAACACGGGGCCATTCTGGTGGCCGATACCTATACTTCCGCCTGGACCTTAAAGCCCGTTGATCTGGGAAATCCCCTGGAAAGTCTTTCCCGTTCTTATGCCACCGTGCACCTTAACCTGGGTTTGGAACATAAAGCAGCCAAGATGGTGGAGTTGATGGAAAAATACCAGGCCCATGGATTTATCATGCATTCCAATCGGAGTTGTAAGACCTACTCCCTCAATCAATTCGATCTCAAGAGAAAGGTCTCGGAGATCACCGGAAAACCGGGCCTGATCATCGAAGCCGATCATACCGATTCCCGCAGCTATGCCGCAGGCCAAGTAGAAAAACAAATCGAAACTTTTGTGGAAATGACCAGGAAGAATTGAACGGAGTTGATCTTCCTGCCATTTCCCAACTAACCCTGAACCTGGTGTCGGTTTGGGAAAAGGACTCATGATAAAAATCACGGATCCCGGCAGAAAAAGGTTACCAGACCGGAAAGGACTCCGGGAAAACGAACATCTTTTTCGGATCCTGACTGAAAAATCTATCGCCAGTATCTATATTGTTCAGGACGGTAAATTCCGTTTCATCAACAAAAATGTCAGCTCCTATTGCGGCTATTCCAGAGAGGATTTGATCGGCCGGCCCTCGATCACGATGATCCATCCTGAGGATCGGGATGAGGTTAAGCAGAACACCCGGGCCATGCTTCGGGAGGAGGGTCATTCTCCTTATATTTTTCGTATTATCACCAAACAGGGGGCGATCCGCTGGATCATGGAAATCGTTACGCCCATCACCTTCGAGGGGAGGCCGGCCATCTTGGGAAACTCCATGGACATCACGGAACGGAAACTCACCGTGGAATTGCTCCAATTTTCAGAGAACCGTTACCGCACCATCTTTGAGACTACCGGGACGGCCACTATAGTCCTGGAGGAAGACACCACCATCTCCCTCATGAACCGGGAATTCCAGAAGATTTCCGGCTATACCAAAGAAGAAGTGGAAGGCAAGAAGAGTTGGACTGAATTTGTTGTGCCGGAAGATGTCGAGAGAATGCTGGCCTCCCATCGTCTTAGACGAATTGATCCGGAAGGGCCGCCGAAAAATTATGAATTCCGCTTGATGAATAAATCGGGAGAAATAAAGGATATCCTCTTGTCTGTAGACTTGATTCCCGACACAACCACCAGCTTTGCCTCCCTTTTGGATATCACCCGGTTCAAGCAGGCCGAGGAGACCTTGAAAAAAAGAGGAATGGAATTGGAGGCCAAGACCCATGAACTGGAAGAGCTTAACGCTGCCCTCCGGGTCCTTCTGAAACGCCGGGAAGAAGACAAGAACGAACTGGAGGAAAAAATCCTGTCCAATATGCAGAAACTCGTCATGCCCTATCTGGAGGCCCTGAAGAGAAACGGCCTGGACCCCAAAGGCTTGACCAATGTAAAAATCATCGAATCCAATCTGAAGGACATCGTCTCCCCATTCTCCCACAAGCTTTCCTCGAAGTTCCTGAATCTGACTCCCAAGGAACTCCAGGTGGCCAATCTGATCAAAGAGGGTAAGACGACCAAGGAGATCGCCGAGTTTATGGATGTCTGCCCCGGGGCTATCGACCTCCACCGTAATCACATTCGGAAAAAACTCAACCTGAACCGGAAAAAGATTAATCTTCAGTCTTATCTGACTTATATATCTTTAGAAAAAATATAAGTATAAAGCTTATATTTTATATCATATATTTTTATATTGCAGGAGAAGGCCATCCGATATATATCATTTATTTTTAAGAAACCGGTTCCGCCTGCGGAGGGCAGGAAGCCGGTCGTTGCCTTGACTATTTTCAGCGGACATGCCAAGCTTGGTCCATAAAAAATGTTTTCAAGAACCAAACAAAACACAAAAGAGGTGTCGGAAGGGTTGCCTTTTGACAGGGTCTTTACGGAGGGATAAGAATAAATTTTAAACATTATTTAGGAGGAGCCCATGAAAGTACGCAAAGGATGGATCGGTTTTCTGATTGTTTGTATCATGTTAATACCTGCCCTGAGCCAAGCTGCTGTAGTCGGGGTGACCGATACGGAGGTTTGGATCGGGATAACAACCCCTTTGTCCGGACCGGCGGCCCTTTGGGGGGCCACCGGGATGGGGGCCAAAGCCTGGGCCGATCATGTTAATGACCAGGGCGGGGTCCATGGCCGTAAGATCAAAGTGATTCTCAAGGACGATGGGTATAATCCGGCCCGGGCCATGGCTAATCTCACCGAAATGAAAGGCAAAGTTTTTGCCGTTAACGCCCTCCTGGGAACCGCAGTCGTCAATGCCTGTAAGGACTTCTTTTTTGAGAACAAAATTCCT
>JACRBX010000056.1 GCA_016219225.1 Deltaproteobacteria bacterium | reverse complement strand
GCCCGCTCGGCTCCGCCGAGCTTCCGAAGAGGCTCCCTTTTGGGAGCCGATACGTCGAGCTAAAGAAAAGGATCCCCACCGGGGAACCGCAGGGTTTTAAATTCCAAGTCTTTCACTTGAATCCTTGGCCCCTGGACCCCTTGAATCCTTTTTCATGCTCCGTCAGTACCCCATGGGGCATGAGGGTTTAATGTATTATGGGAGTAGAATATCCGTTGCCTTCTTTATCATAAAAGGTCACCCCTCTAACCTTGTCCCACAGGGTTTCATCCATAGAACAATAAAAGGCCATGAGATCTCCGGGCAGCAACCGATGGTCTCCGGCGGGGGTTAAGGTGGCGATTCTTTTGGTTCCTTCTTCCATTTCCAGATCCAAATAACTGGGTATGGTCAGAGGATCATTCCCCTGATTAGTGATGTGGATTTCCAGATTTTGGTCGAACATCTTCAGGCTACAGCAGGTGCGGAAGGCCAGGATGTCTTCTATGGCTGAGTTCATGATACAATGGATTTTAAGCATGTCCGTACTGTACAAAAAGTTCGGAGTTCGGAGTTCAGAGTTCGGAGCAGGGGGGCCCGGCTTTTTCCTTCGACCTTAAAACCCCGACCCCTGACCTCCGACCCCTGCTTCCTGAGTTTAATTTTCGTATTTCCCCACAATGGCGATACTGCAGACGTTCATATGGGGCACACCGCCTAAATTATGGGTCAGCCCGAAGCGGGGGTTTTCGATCTGCCGTTCCCCGGCCCGGCCATGAAACTGGAGATACATTTCATAAAGCATGCGCAGTCCCGAGGCCCCGATGGGATGGCCGAAACATTTCAGGCCTCCGTCCACCTGGCAGGGAACGCCGCCGCCCCGAAGGTCATAAAATCCCTCCAGGGTATCCCGTACGGCCTTCCCCCTTTCTGAAATATGCAGGTCTTCGTAAGTCACCATCTCTGTAATGGAAAAGCAGTCGTGGACTTCCATCATGCTGATCTCTTTCCGGGGATCGGTGATGCCTGCTTCCTGATAGGCCCGGGTACTGGCCTTGTCGGTAGTGACAAAATGGTCCCCGTCCCATTCATTAAAGCCCATTTCTTCACCGTTGCTCAAGGCCAATTGCAGGGCCTTAACGGTGATAAAATTCTTTTTTCCCATGGCCATGGCCTTTTCCACGGTGGTGACGATGGCGCAGGCCGCACCGTCGCTTACTCCGCAGCAGTCGAAAGGCCCAGGGGCGAAGCAATGATTGGGGCGGCCATGATTTGGTCTTCGGTAACGGCTTTCCGTAAATGGGCCTTGGGATTGAGGACCCCGTTGGCGTGGCTTTTGGCCGACACATGGGCCAGAGCCCGCTTCAGTTCATTGTCCGGAATGCGGTATTTGGCCGCATAGGCGCTGGCCAATTGGGCAAAGGCCCCAGGGGCTGAGATGTTCGGCCACCACAACCAGTTTAAGGAACCGAAGCCGGAGCCCGGGTTGGGTAGCCCCCCATAACCGGTATCTTTCAGTTTCTCCACCCCCATGGCCAGGCAGATATCGTAGGCCCCGGAGGCCACGCCATAGACCGCCCCCCGAAAGGATTCAGTGCCGCTGGCGCAGAAGTTTTCCGTTCTGGTGGCCGGGATAAAGGGGAGGCGCAGGGTTACCGTGAGAGGCAGGGCACTCTTGCCCACATTGATCTCCTCCATACAGGTGCCCAACCAGGCGGCCTGGATTTCATTCGGATTGATTTGGGCTTCTTCTATACATTCGGAAAAGGCTTCGACCATGAGTTCTTCGGCCCCCATATCCCACCGTTCACCGAAACGGCTGCAGCCCATGCCAATGATCGCTACCTTGTCTTTAATGCCTGTGGCCATACAAACCTCCTTAAAAAAGGCGCAAGGGGCAAGGCATAAGGCGTAAGGCTGATCCTTGTGCCCTGCGCCTTGGGCCTTGAGCCTGAAAAATTAGAATTTAAACAGCTTTTCTATCAACTGGGATTTCATGATATCCCCTTCGATCTTTAATTTACCGGTGGTGAAGGCCTGCATAGCTTTGAGCTTTCCTTCCATGAGGGCCAGGAAATCGTCATCGCCCATTTTGATGGTCGTTGTCGGGCTGTTATACAGGCCCTGGGCCACCTGGCAGGTTGCGTCTTTGATGGTAGTGTACCAATCACCACCCTTGGGACCGGAGATGCGATACTGGAAGATCACATCCACGCCGGCGGCTTTGTCGGCCTGAAAGGCCTTGGGCATCTGCTCAAAAATCCCCTGCACGGACAGGCCGGATCCGGCCTGGGGTTCTTCTCCTGCCGGGGGAGAACCCATTAACATATCCCCGAGGGCCGGGGTAACACCGGCAAATTCCCTGGCCCCAGCGAGGTTATTGATAGCCTGCCAGTGTTGATGGATATCTTCTACCGTGGGGATGGTTTTCCCTTCTCCCAGGGTGATGCCCGGTCCGGAGACAACGGCCGAACGATTAAAAAAACCTGCTCCGGCATTAAAGATCAGACCGGTTTCCCGGCAGCCTTCCGAGCACAGATACAAAATCAGGGGGGCCACAAATTCGGGTTTGAGTTTTTCAAAAAGGTCCGGGGGCAGGACGTCTTCGGTCAAGCGGGTGGCGGCAATAGGGGCCACGGTATTGACCTTGATGTTGTGTTTTTCCCCTTCCAGTTTGAGGGTGTTCATAAAACCGACCAGACCCATCTTGGCCGCCGAATAGTTGGCCTGACCGAAATTACCGAAGAGCCCGGCCGCCGAAGTGGTCATGATGATCCGCCCGTAACCGTTTTCCCGCATTTTCAAAAAGGCCGGACGGCTTACATGATAGGCCCCGTTCAAATGGACGTCCATGATCCCCTGCCAGGTCTCCGGCTCCATCCTGGCCAGGGTCTTGTCCCTGAGGATTCCGGCGTTGTTGATCAGGATATCCACCCGGCCGAAGGCCTCGACGGCCGTCCGGATAATGGCCTCGCCCCCTTGAGGGGTCGACACGGAATCGTAGCTGGCTACGGCCTCCCCGCCCAGGGCCTTGATCTCTTCCACCACCAGATCGGCGGCCCGGCTGGAACCTTCCCCGCTGCCGTCCCGGGGGCCGCCCAGGTCATTGACCACTACCCTGGCCCCCCGTTTGGCTAATTCCAGGGCATAGACCCGGCCCAGGCCGGCACCGGCCCCGGTGACCACTGCCACGCGGCCGTCAAAACGGATTCCGGCCTTTTCTTCTTTTTTAGCCGGTTTCCCTGGAACGGGGATGGCCTTCCAGAAGTAGCCGGTAAACCCCCGGTCTTTATCGGTGTATCTTTTTCTAAAGGATAAATGGACGGGTTGGCCGACAAAAACCTCGGCCAGTTCGCAATCGGTGAAATCGGCCATGAATCTCCCGCCCTTATCGAACTCAATCATGCCGTAGACGGCCGGGGGGTCCACAGAAACCGTCAACAGATCTCCGGTAAAGGTTTTTACATGGGCCGTCTGTTCGGCGAATTCGTAGTCCTCCTGGGAGTAGTACTTATGGCAGGCCGGGTTGACACAAATATCCATCTTGGGGAATTGGGGGGTCCCGCACTCCTTACATCGCCCACCGACCAGACCCAGGAGCATCTTCCTTTTCCGCCATAAGACGGTCATGGCCGTCTGGGTGGGAGCCTCGGCCCGAATACCCATTTCGGTCTGGATCAAGTCCCTGAATTTTAAAAACTTGGGATAATTATCAATGGTCTTTTTGTTTTTTAAGGAGCCTTCGATGCCGGTTCGTTTGGGCAGTTTCAGGATATTTTCGGTGACCTGGAAATACAAGGCATCGCAACCCTGACCAAAACCGGCGAGTAAGATCCGGTCCCCGGGTTTGGCCTGCTCCAGGGCGGCCACCATCATGACCAGGGGATGGGCCGTGCCGGTTTCACCACAGACCTCATGGAGATTGTCCAGGACTTTATCGGCCGTGGCCCCGAGCTTTTTGGCAATGGCCCGGTGTTCGGCCTTGAAAAAGCAGGGGAAAACGCATTTATCGACGTCTTCCATAGAGATCGATAGTTTTTTGAAGAGACCGTTTACGGCCTCAGGGATGATCTTGGAATAGCCTTCATCCCGTACCCAGCGTTCTTCCCACATATAGTCAAATTGGTTCCGTGTCCCTCGATAGTGATCGACAAAATCCTTGGAGATGGAATAAGAGCCTTTGAATTCGGCGATTACATCCATATCCCCCACCAGAATGGATGCGGCCCCGTCTCCGAACCACATTTCATAAAAATAGGCCGATTTGGTTTCCCTCTTGTCCGAGGCCGTGATCAGAACCTGCTTTTTATCCCCGGCCTGGACCGCCGACAGGGCCGTGATCAGAGCACTGGTCCCGGAGCGCAGGGAGGAAGTAAAATCCTGACTTTGCAGGTCGTCCTTAAGGTTCAAGGCGGTCTTAACGATACCGGCATTGGATCGGTCGGAAAAAGGCAGGGTGGTGGAAGCCAGGTACAAGGCATCCACTGTTTTTTTATCATTCCCTTTCAGACAATCCATGGAAGCCGAAACAGCCATGGTCAGGCTGTCTTCATCCCAGTTGCAGAAGGAGCGTTCCCCCTGGGCGACCATGACGATGGCCGGGGCAAACCAGCCCATGGTTTGAAAAATACTCATGCGATCCAGCCGCAGTCTGGGGATATAACCGCCATAGGAAGTAATGCCAATCATGATGCCTCCTTAAAAAAAGGTTCAAGGTTCAGGGTTCAAGGTTCAAGGTGTAAGAAGAGAAAAAACCTTGTGCCTTAAGCCTTGCGCCCTGGGCCTGGTCGATTAAAATTTAAACAGCTTCTCGATTAGCTGGGACTTCATGAGGTCCCCTTCAATCTTTAATTTTCCTGAAGTATAGGCCTGCATGGCCTTGAGCTTTCCTTCCATGAGGGCCAGGAAATCGTCATCGCCCATTTTGATGGTCGTGGTGGGGCTGTTATGCAGTCCCTGGCTCACCTGGCAGGTGCCATCTTTAATCGTGGTATGCCAGTCACCGCCTTTGGGACCGGAGATGCGATATTGGAAGATCACGCTTACCCCAGCGGCCTTGTCGGTCTGAAAAGCCTTGGGCATCTGTTCAAAAATCCCCTGGACCGAAAGGGTAGGGCCTGTTCCCGTTCCGGGTTCATCCGCCTGGGCGGGAGGGCCGGCCAACAGGTCCCCCAGGGCAATGGTGGCGCTGGCATATTCTTTAACCCCGGTCAGAGCAATGACCTGATTCCAATGATCGGCTACTGCCTCCGGAGTGGGGATCTCCTGCCCCTGGCCGATGATTGTCCCCGGTCCGGAGACTATGGCCGCCCGGTTAAAAAATCCGGCCCCGGCATTATAAATGGCACCGTTTACCGGACACTGTTCTGAACAGAGGTAAAGGACCAGGGGGGCGACGAACTCGGGCTTGAGTTTTTCAAAGAGGTCCGGAGGCAGGACGTCTTCGGTCAAACGGGTGGCGGCAATGGGGGCCACGGTATTGACTTTGATGTTGTGTTTTTCCCCTTCCAGTTTGAGGGTGTTCATAAAACCGACCAGACCCATCTTGGCCGCCGAATAGTTGGCCTGACCGAAATTCCCGAAAAGCCCGGCCGCCGAAGTGGTCATGATGATCCGCCCGTAACCGTTTTCCCGCATTTTTAAAAAGGCCGGACGGGTTACATAATAAGCCCCATTCAGGTGGACGTCCATAATCCCCTGCCAGTTTTCCGGTTCCATCCGGGCCAGGGTCTTGTCCCGCAGGATACCGGCGTTGTTGATCAGGATATCCACCCGGCCGAAGGCCTCGACGGCCGTCCGGATAATGGCCTCGCCCCCTTCGGGATGGGATACGGAATCGTAGTTGGCAACGGCCTCCCCGCCCAGGGCCTTGATCTCTTCCACCACCAGATCGGCGGCCCGGGTGGAACCTTCCCCGGTGCCGTCCCGGGGGCCGCCCAAATCATTGACCACCACCTTGGCCCCCCGTTTGGCTAATTCCAGGGCATAGACCCGGCCCAGTCCGGCCCCGGCCCCGGTGACTACGGCCACCCGGTCGTCAAAACGAAATTCTTCCTTGGGGATATCGCCGTATTCAAAGAACCCATTATCGATGACCGTCTCCCCGGTGGAGGCGTTGACCACCCGCCAGAGGGCCTTTCCCTCGCCTTCCTTCCAGATTTGGGTTTTAAAGGGCGTCCCAGGGTAAAGGGGACTGCGGAATCGACAAACCATGCGCCGCACCTTTTCCGGCTGACCCGGGACCAGATTTTGAATCAAGGCCCGGCCGGCATAGCCATGGGTGCACAATCCATGCATAATGGGTTTTTCAAAGCCGGCCATGCGGGCAAATTCTGTATCCACGTGGAGGGCGAAGATATCTCCGGAAAGCCGGTAGATCAAGGGTTGATCGTCTGAGGGGGAAGCCGAAACCTCTATATCCGGAGCTCTGTCCGGGATGGAGGTTTCTTTTTTAGGGGCTTCCGGCCCGCCAAAGCCGCCGTCCAGGCGGGCGAAGACGGTCACCACACTGGTAAAAAGTTTTTGACCGTTGGAATGATGGGTATCGAATTCAGCCACGATCAGGGCGCCCTTGCCCTTTCCCTTATCGTAATAGTGGGTGATGGAACCCTCGGTGATCAAGGTCCCTTCCGTGGGAATGGGGTTGTAAAAGATGAGCTCCTGTTCGCCATGAAGGACCCCGGCCAGGTTAACGTTGCTCTCGGCCGCCAGGTCAGGCATAAAATCATAAAGGGTCACAATGCCAAAGCTCGGCAGGACCTTGAGATCCTTTTCATAGCAAAATTCCAGATCGGAAAAACCGGCCCCGACACCCAGGGCATACAGCACCGGTTCCTTCCAGGTGTAGGACTTTTTAAAGGGGCCTATTTTTTTACCAACGCCATCCAGATTAAGGGCCATTCTTCTTTCCTCCTGTTAAAGTTAGAAGCTCAAAGCTCAAAGCTGAAAGCTCAAAGCGATACCTGACGACGAGCGGTAATATTGTACCAAACCATCATGCCACTGGAGGCGCCAAAGGATATGAAAATATATTTCGCCGGGTTTCGCTTTTTAATTGTTTTTTTCCTGCTTTGAGCTTTGAGCTTTGAGCTTTGGGCCTTCCTGCCCGGCAAAGGCCGGGATGAGAATAAATTTCAGGGTCTCCTTGACCAGGGCGATATATTCCTGTCTTTCGATTTTCAGCATGGGCCGGAAAAAATTCTCTCCGGAAATAAAGTTGTGGATAGAGTTCATCATGGCCAGGACCTGCATTTTAATACGGGTGGATACATTTTTTTTGTCCTGACAGAGGCCCATGGAACGGGCGATATCGGAAATGAATTCCGGGACTTTAAAATCAAGGCTGATTTCCCGCCGGGTTTTGCCGAAGTAACGAAAAAGAATCAGATTGGAAATCTCCGGATGAAGGAAGAGGTGATCGGTTATCAAATCAATTGCGATATCCATCCGCTGGACCAGGGGAAGGCCGTGAATCACCGATTCCACTTCCGCCAGTTTTTGACGGAGATCCTCATTGATGTCCAGGATGACCGCCTCATAGAGATCTCCCTTCTCCCCCCAATGATAATATAAGGTGGAGATATCGATCCCGACCTTGCGGGCGATCATCCGGGTTGTCGTGCCGTGAAAACCGTATTCCCCGAAGATCCGGCGGGCCCCCTTAAGGATTCTGGCCTTCATGGAATCCGGATCTTTACGGGCCTTTTCTAAAGGAGTGGCCATGTACAGAGTTTCTCCAATGGATGTTTCCATCAAATGATGGATACGAAGGAATGTTATCAGGATCGGAATAAAAGTCAAGGATAATTTTTTCTGTGTGCAGTATGTTTCCGTTTAATGGGAACCCTCTTCCCATAATTTTCCAATTCAAACGCCGACCGGAGAGCCGGTCAAGAGCCCATCCCTGACCAAAGCATGGTCATCTTGTTGTATTGAAAATATAAAACGATCGGGGACTATACGATCGGGTCTTATGATTTATCAAAAAAAACCGAACATGGGGATTGGTACAAGTTTTGCGGAAGATAAAGACAAACCTTTTTTAACCTTTAGAAAAAGGAGTTAACGATCATGAAAAAGGACATTTTTGAAGACAAGAGAATTTTGGCTGTGGATGCAACTCCAGAGATACTCGATGTTTTGGAGGAAAAAATCCGGCAGACTTGCAGGGATTGTCAATTTGAGAAGGCCGTTACTTATTCTCAGGCCATAGACTTGATGGTTTCCTGGTCCTATGATTTGGTTATCCTGGCCTTTCCGGGAATTCGTGCCCTGGATCTTATAGAGGTGGCCTGGATAAAAAATATGCCGGTTGTTTTGCTCGCTCCGGATAAATGGGATTTTCAGAAACTCCATCATCTGATTGAAAAAGGGGTCAAAGTGCTATGGTCCAGAAATAAAATAGGAGAACTGATCCCCATCCTTGAGAGCCTGTTGTTTCAGGAGAGCCAGACGGGATGGAGAAGGTACTGGCATCAGAAAACAGATCATTTGAGAAACCGAACAGCCTTTTCCCATGAAGAAAAAAATTCCTTTTGGGTGGATATGAAAAGAAGGTCAATTCCCCCCTGGGAACCCGTTCTAAGAGAAAATCCCCCTTTACCCCCTTTATTAAAGACGTGAAACGTGAAAAGTCGGGGGAAGGACGCGACACCATGAAACAGAAAAGTATAGAGGGGTTTTCCTTGCTGGAACTGATTCTGGCCCTGGGTATATTAAGTTTTGGATTTCTGGCGCTCTCCAGTTTGTCGATCGCTACCATGAAGGTCAATAAACAAAGCCAGAACAGGACCGCGGCCCTTCAACTGGCCCAGGAAAAAATGGAATCGATAAAGACCCTGCCTTTTTCGGAATTACAGGGAGGGGTTGAGACCGGATTAAGGATTGGTACCGTGGGAACCCTTTTTGAACGGGAAACAATCGTCCAAAAAGGGGCCGTTTCTTCCCTGGCGGATATTAAGATCAGGGTTTCCTGGCCCAGCACCTCCACGCCATCCCATTTCCATTTTACTGAGCTATCTACCCGGATTGCCGGCTAAGCCCCTATCCGCCCTGGTTGGGGTTACAGAAAAATTTGACTCTTGCCATCAGATAAGGGAAAATAACGTCAGTCGGGTAGAAAAAGGCTATAGGTTATAGGCTATAGGCAATGGGCTATAGGCTATAGGCAAGATACAGGGTTCAAGGTTTTACACTTGAAACTTGCATCTTGCAACTTTCTCTTCAACTGACCCCCGACCCCTGAAGGCTGTTTTCGAACTAAAGGAGCACGTCAACCATGCCGAGGCCATCCAGTACCAAAAAAGAAAAGTCCGGGGCATTGAAAACACCCCAAAAATCCTCTAAGGATATGGGATTGGACGTTGGATATCAACAGGCGATCCAAAAGTTGCATCTGTCAGAGAAGTTGTTAAGGGCCTCGGAAAGGAAATACCGCTCTCTGGTGGAAAGCATTCCCGACATCATATTTGCCCTCGATCTGAACGGTTCTATCACTTATATAGGTCCGAAGTGGAAAAAGATCCTGGGACATGATGAATCCGAGGTGCTGGGGAAATTTTTTATTCATTTTGCACCGGCCGAAGAACATTCTTTTTTAACGCAGGTTTTTAAGGAGGCCCGAAATTTTAAAAAGAGTGTTGAGAATATTTGTTGGCAATCTCATCGAAAAGACGGACAAATCCGGTATTTCTCCGGGAGCGCCGCCCCTTTGCTGGACGAGCAGGGACAGGTCGTGGGAACCATGGGTATTGCCCGGGACATTACGGAACAAAAAAAGCTCGAGGAACAGCTTCTTCAGGCCCAGAAAATGGAATCTATCGGGAATCTGGCCGGCGGCATTGCCCATGATTTTAATAACCTTTTGGGAGGAATTTTGGGGTATGCCTCTTTTGTTAAAAAGAAGATGTCACCCGAAGACCCTTTGTATCATTCGATAAACTCCATTGAACGAACCGCCGGGCAGGCCGCAGAATTAACCAGACAGCTCCTGGGCTTTGCCAGGCGCGGGAAATATCAGGTTAAGCCGATCAACTGTAATGCCCTGATTCAGGATCTGGTTCAGTTCCTGGGCCGGACCATAGACAAGCGGATTACCCTGGAGGTGGACCTGAATCCCCGATTAAATTTGATCGAGGGGGACGAAGCCCAGCTTCAACAGTCCCTGATCAATATCTGTTTGAATGCTCGTGACGCCATGCCTTCAGGCGGCATCCTGAAAATTGTCACCGATAATTATGCCTTGTCTCCTGACCATCTCTTAATACAACGGGGCTGGAAGGAAGGGGTTTACGTCAGGATTACTATTTCGGATAATGGCAGCGGTATGACCCAGGAAGTCCAAACTCAGATCTTTGAACCTTTTTTTACGACCAAAGAACCGGGAAGGGGGACAGGATTGGGCCTTTCCATGGTCTACGGCATCATTCAAAATCACGGCGGGGTCATTGATGTTAAAAGTGCCCTTGACCAGGGGACCACCTTTGAAATTTTATTGCCATCCATAGCGGATATCATGATTCAGGAGGAGGTCCTTCCTTCCCGGCCCATTATCAGTCCGAAAGGGTCGGAAACCATCCTTATTGTGGATGATGAAGAAATAATCCGTCAATTAGGGGCTGACATCCTGGAAGATGTAGGTTATAAAGTAATATTAGCATCCAGAGGTGAGGAGGCCATCCCGCTTTATCGACAAAAACGGAAGGATATCGGTCTGGTGGTCCTGGATGTGGTCATGCCCGGGTTGGGGGGAAAGGAAACCTTTCGGAAATTAAGGGAAATCAATCCGAATATCAAAGTGTTACTCTCGTCCGGCTACAGTACGGATGGGGAGGTGGGGGAGATCCTTAAGGAAGGGGTAAGCGGCCTGATCCAAAAACCCTATAAGGACGAAGAATTGATCGGGAAGGTTAGAGAGATTCTGGATGCTTGAGACTGGATACTGGATGCTGGATGGGAATTCTTCAAAATTCCGGATACCGCATATTGATTATGTTTTGGGAATGGTTATTTTTAACAAATGCAGTTTCAAGATGCAAGTATCAAGATGCAAGATGCAAGGGGCTATAAGCTATAGGCTATAGGCGAAAAAAACCATAAAATCGTTTTTACCTTGCCCCTCGCCTATTGCCTATAGCCCCCAAAAAAAATTTCATGATTCGTGATGTCCCCTGGGCGGAATCCAGTATCCGGCATCTATTCCAAAATCAGGAGCTTTTCATGTTAATTGAAGCCATAACGATGCCCGAGTTTGAGGAACAGCTCAAGAAAAGCCAGACTGTTGTGGTCCCCATCGGTTCGGTGGAAGAACACGGCCCCCATCTTCCTTTAAGTACGGATACGGTCCATGCTTATGAAGTCAGTCGTCAGGCTTGTGAAAAAACCGGAGCCTTTTTGGCCCCTCCGGTTCATTACGGAATCTGCCGGAGTACTAGCCAACACCCGGGAACCATCAGCATCAGCGGTGAAACCTTAAGGGGGCTGCTTAAAGATATCGGCCGTTCCTTTTATCAACATGGGTTAAGAAATTTTGTGTTTCTCAGCGGTCATGCCGGTGGGACCCATACGGCGGCCATGCTGGAAGCCGGAGAATGCCTTTTAGAACAACTTCCGGGGATTAATGTGGCCAGCTTGAATATATTAGAGTTGGGCCTCAAGGGTTGGATGCCCATCATCGAGACCAAGGATGACTCTCATGCCGGTGAATTAGAGACCTCGGTGATGATGGTTTTACGGCCTGACTGGGTCAAAGGAAATGGGACCCGGGAATACCCTTCTTTCCCGAAAGGGATCCTGGTCAGAGATAAAAGGCGATTCTGGCCGGGAGGGGTTTGGGGAGATCCGTCCAAGGCCAACCCGGAAAAGGGGAGCCGGTGTTTAGAAACCGTAGTCGAGGCCTTAGTGCAGTTGATTAAGCAATTAGAAAATTGGAAGGAGTAAGGAAATACAATGTTATTGAAGAAGAAATGGTTGCCCCTGATTCTGGCCGGAATAATGATAGGAGTTTTTACCGGGTTGTCATACGGGGCTCCTGAAGGCGTCCAAAAAGTTCGACCGGCAAAAGAATTCAGCTTAAAGGATTTATCCTCAAAAAAGGTGAGCCTGTCTGATTTCAGAGGCAAAGTGATTTTGCTGAACTTTTTTACCACCTGGTGTCCTCCCTGCCGCATAGAAATCCCTGAACTGGTAAAGATTTACCAGCAGAATAAGAATAAAGGATTGGTGGTCCTGGGGGTATCTTTGGATAAGGATGTGGTCCCCTTTATGCTCAAGAATTTTGCCAAGGAGATGAAGATCTCTTACCCGGTACTGATCGGGACAGAAGAAGTGGCGGATTCCTATCAAATTACAGGGGTGCCGGCTACTTTTGTGATCAGTAAAGAAGGAAAAGCCTATAAACGGTTTGATGGGTTGGTGCCCACCGATCATTTGGAGAAGGCCTTGAAAGATCTGCTGGAAACAAAATCATAATTTAATGAGTTGCTCGATCCTTTTTTTGACTGTGAAGGGATCATCTATCCCGTACCACCAGAGGTCCGGTCGATTCGGGTCCTTGGATTGGAATTGAAGATGGCCGATCCGCAGGAGGCGATGAACAGCCCCTCTACGAACTTCAATACCGGTGATCCCCTCTATGGGCAGGGATTTCCGCATGACCTGACCGGCAAATCCTGTTTCCCGATGGACGTCCTCTTTTGTAATCCGATAAAAGGTGGTTTTCCGCCTGAAGATAACAAACAATATTAAGAAGATAGAAACAATCAATCCAAAAGCCTTACTGATACCGACCTCAGGATTGATACTGGGCCCAATTCCGAAAATAAGGATGGCCGTATAAAAGACGAAGTAACTCCTCCAGGCGGGTTGGAGGGTCAATAGGGCTTCTTGTCGAGATGGTCTTGTTGCTGTTCCCATGAATGGTCTCCGGTAAAGCGATTAAAGCTATGAGGATATAAAACTGTTTCTCGTAATGGTTACTGGTTACTCGTTTTAACCAGCAACCAGCAACGAGTAACCAGTAACAACCTATCCATCAATTCTTACCATAAATCTCCACCTCATGAATAGACCAATAATAGACGGCATCCCTGCCGGTTTGAACAATTTGTAAATAGCGCATAGGCGTAGGGGGAAAGGTAACATCCAGATCCTCGCTCCCTTTCAAAAGGGTTTCCCCGGTCCAATGGAGGATATGGGGACTCATAGTCGCGTTTAATGAAGTCCAGGTCCGGCCATCGGTCGAATACCGCATCTCGTAGCCCCTAGGATAATCGTCTCTGGATTTGCCGACTAAAAGGCGTATCCGGGCGACCCTTTGTTCTTTCCCTAAATCGATTTCAAAGAAAGCCCCAGGGACTTGCGGTCTACCCGTGGACCAACGGGTGTTTATCTTTCCATCAGCGGCCAATGGAACCTGGCCGGGATTATGATTGGTCCGGAAACGCCAATTTTTTCGGGAGAGGGGTTGATACTGATCCGAAGAGGAAATTAATGAAAAAACCCGGTGGCCATTGATTTCCTGTTCTTCATAAGGCCTTTTTAAACTATTTTTTATGAATTGGGCCAGGGCCGGGGCATTTCCCTTTTCAACCACAAAGATCGGGTTCGCAAGAGAGTGTACCAGCCCTTCTCCTTCTCCCTGAAAGCCCAACCCCCCTTTGGGAGCTCGCCATTCCGGAGGGAACTGGGACTGGACCCAGGGGGTAGTATAAATCCTGGTAACATCAAACTGTCTTAAATAAGAAACCAATTTTTTTGCATCATGAGATCCCTTCTCCGATCGGGGGTGAGCCTGGTAAATAAAACATTCGGCCACAGACCAGGGATAACGGGGGTCATTACCAAGCTGGGTGAACCTTAAAAAACGTCCTGCCTGCGGGGGAAAAACCAAATCAATCCGGCCCTCCTCCGGACGATAAAAAGGATGGGGGCCGGACCAGAAGAGTGCCCCCTCGAACTCCGGAGTCTCACCCACTAATTGCCATTGCAGCCCATCAGGAGAGATCTCCAGCCTAAGACCCCGAGGGCCATTTGCGGACTTTCCGGCCAAAAGGGTTATACGACCCAGATCGGGAACCATTTTTCCTAAATCGATTTCGAGCGCCAGTCCGGCCTTTTGGGGGGTCTCGGAAGACCAACGGGTAGTCAGGTCCTTATCGAAAATATTCATTGTTGTTTCCGGAAAAGCATTGGCTGTTGCCCTCCAGTTGGTCGGCATAAGTTCAGTGAAACGGTAAGGCGGGGGTAAGAAGTCATAGTAAATAGTGTATCCGGAGACCTGGCTTTTCTTATAAGTGGCGCCGATATTAATTAAAGAGTCTTCAAACCCTTTATGGTCTCCGCGGAGCAGAAAGGCCGGTCGGGGATCGCCATCGATTAACCCGGTATAATGGGGATAACGATCATCCACCGATTGGGCAAAAATAATTTCTTCCCGGGCATCAAAGGTGAGTTGCACGGAACGCCAGTAGTCCGGTGTATAGACATAGGTAATCTTTTTTCCCTTGAGAAAGGAAAGTAAATCCCGATCATTTTCCCTGGCCTGTCTGAATTGCGTTACCTGGCTTTTTGAAATCAGAGGCAGTTCGGTAATCGTACCATAGAGGTTGGAAAACAGGTGGAGGACCAGGAAAAGGGAGGCCAAAATAACGGAGGCGCATTTTAATCTCTTGGTAAAGGCGGCCAACAGGATGGGCAGGCCGACAAATATGGGTTGGAGATAGCGGCTGGTATGGGCCGCATCAAAGCCGCTCAGGGAGAAGATTACAGGATAAAGCAATAAAAACAGGAGCAGGAGGTCAAACCCGTTACTTCCCCGGATCTTCAGTTTGCATAAAGCCAGGAACCCCTTTCTTCTGGAAACAAACTGGAATAAAAACAAGGCCAGGTAAGTAACATACATAAGAAAAGAAAAGTAGGGGATAAAAAACAAATGGTGTTCGTTGTCCATTACCCCCAGGGCTTCCGGAAACCGGTAGAGGAAAAAGTCTTTTAAGGAAATCAAGGCCGATTCATTTCCGCCGGCACTTTCAAAAAGATAATGCCAGGTGACCAGGGGATGGACTGTGTTATGGACCCAGAGCGGCAGGCCGCCAAGGAGCAGACCCAGGAAAAAGAAAAGGATGGTTTTGCGCCACCAGAACCAACGGTCTTTAACGAACAGGAGCAGGAAGATGGGCGGCAGATAAAAAACAATCAGGAGATGGGTCCATACCCCCAGGCCGCTAAGAAATCCGACAAAAAAATAATTCCGGCCGGCCGGTTCATCGCCATAGATTATTTTGTGGCTGAAGATAAAAAGCAAGGCCCCGATAATCGGTATTTCAATATAGGCGCCCCGGGCCAGAATGGAATGGAAAATGAGGTAGTAGGAGGAAAAGGCCGTAAACAGGGCTGAAAGAAGGGCTGTTTTTTGATCAAAAATGCGACGGGCTAAATAATAGATGAAGAGGATGAAAAAAATCGATTCAAGAACAATGGTCAAATCCAGGGAAAAACGGGAAGCACCCAGGAAGAAAAAGATGGTGGAAACGAGAAAGGCCTCGATGCTTCCAGCGTAATCCTGGCCGTAAAAAAAAAGAGGGAACTCCCCTCCGAGTATATGGCGGGCCATCAGGCCGTTAATGGCCTGATCGGAGTCCATGGGGGGGGTGACAAGGAAAAGGAGGCGAAGGGCCGCTCCGAGGATCAGGATTAAGGGTAATAATAGTTTCAGACTTGATTTCTTGATGGACATCGGAAAAATGGTCATTCTTTCTTGAGTTCGAGGTTTATAACCGCAGTC